>NZ_JBJPHS010000063.1:15530-38609 GCF_052939495.1 Phormidesmis sp. 146-12
CAACGACTGGGGCGATCGCTATTCTCGAAAATGACGACAATCCACCGCCCACAATATCAGTCGCCAACGTCACGAAGCAAGAAGGTCAAAGCGGCGACACGCCCTATGTGTTCGATGTCGTATTGTCCAACACCAGTGGTAAAGCAATTACCGTTGATTACACAACAGGCGACGATACGGCTCAAAGTTCCAGCGACTACACAGCCGCAAGTGGACAGCTTACTTTCGCACCAGGCGTTACCAGTCAGCTAGTTACCGTTTTTGCTAAAGGAGACACCACCCTCGAAGGCACCGAACAATTTAAACTGCTGCTCAGTAATGCGACAAATACCCAGAATGTAACGGCAAGTGCGATCGCTATTCTCGAAAACGACGACGAAGGTGCATTCATCAGCGTGGGTAACGTCACCCAAGTAGAAGGACTGAGCGGCCCCAGCGCCTTTGTTTTCAACGTGGCATTATCGCAGGCGAGTGGATTGCCCGTCAGCGTCGATTACACCACCGCAGATGACAGCGCCACAGTCCTTGACAACGACTACACCACAACCTCTGGTACATTGACCTTTGCGACGGGACAAACCATACTTCCGGTCACAGTATTAGTCACAGGAGACAACAGGCTTGAAGACAACGATCGCTTCCTGCTCAAACTCAGTAACCCGATCAACGGCGCGATCACGACAGGTAACGAACCAGCGATCGCAACGATTACTAATGATGATGCTGTGCCAACGGTGGCGATCGCGGCAAATCCAATCACTCAAGCAGAAGGAAATACCACAACGCCTTACACCTTTGATGTCACGCTCTCTAATCCAAGTTATCAGCCGATTACCGTCAATTATGTTACGGCAGATGGAACTGCAACCACTTTAGACAATGACTACATAAACACAACGGGACAAGTGACCTTTAGTGCAGGTGAAACGCTAAAAGTCATTACCGTTAACGTAGCAGGTGACAACAAACGAGAATCTGACGAAACATTCCAAGTAAACTTAACGGACATCAACGATCAATCTATCGGTAGCACGATCGCAACCATCGGCAATGATGATCCGATTCCTACGATTAGTATTGAGAATGCAGCGATCGTAGAAGGTAATAGTGAAACTACACCGATCGTACTGAATGTCACCCTCTCCAATCCCAGCGATCAGCCCGTTACTGTCAACTACACCACTGAAGATGACAGTGCGACCACTGGAGACAACGACTACAAAGCAGTTTTGGCAACGAGTCCTGGAACGGTAACTTTTGCAGCAGGTGAAACGATTAAGCCAATCACCCTCAACGTCAAAGGAGACGCAAAACTCGAACCCATCGAACAGTTTTCTGTCAAACTCAGCACACCCGCAGGCGGCACGATCGCCAACGGTACCGCAATTGCAACCATCAACAACGATGACAATCCACCGACTCTCAGCATCGACAACGTTGAGAAAAGAGAAGGCGATAGTGGGCTGACTGATTTTGTCTTCACGGTTAGCCTCTCCAGTGAAAGCACTCAAGAGATCAAAGTTGACTGTGCTACGACGAATGGCTCGGCAACAACAGATGATCTGGACTACACAGCGGTTTCGACCACTACGCTGACCTTTGCGCCCGGTCAAACCAGCCAACAAATTACCGTACAAGCAACGGGGGACACCAAGCGAGAAGTCGATGAAACATTCAACGTCACTCTGAGCAATGCGGTTAACTCGTCGATCGTTAAAGCGACAGGCATCGCCACAATTCAAAATGACGACCAGCGACCGACGATCGGGATCGGCAAAGTAGACGACTCAGAGAGCGGTGTGGGTCAAACCAAAAACTTCACCTTTGCGGTCACGCTGTCCAATCCGACGGTCGATCCGGTCACGGTCAATTACACCACAACAGACGGCACCGCCACAGTGACCGATGGAGACTATACTCTCAATGCGGGTAGCCTGACTTTTAATGCCAATGAGACGATTAAGTTCATCACGGTGCAGGTCAAGGGCGACAACAAATTTGAAGCGGATGAGCAGTTTACGATCGTCTTCTCAGACGCGGTGAATGCTGACATTTCGACGGGGGCAGGTCAGGGCGTTGGCACGATCAAAAACGATGACGACACGCCCAAAGTTTCGATCAACAGCGTCAACTTGAATGAAGGCAGAACGGGGACGACACCCTTCATTTTTGACATCACGCTTTCTAACCCCAGCAGCCAGCCGATTAGCGTAGACTTTACAACCCAAAATGAAGCCGCTCAAGCGGGAACCGACTATCTCGCGCAAACAGGCAAAGTAACTTTTGATCCCACCCAAACCAGCCAGCAAATTACCGTCCTGGTCAATGGAGAGGCGATCGTTGAGCTAGACGAAGACTTTAGCGTAGTGTTATCGAATCCGACCAATGCGGAGATTGCTTCAGCGATCGGGCGAGGGGCCATTCTCAACGACGATCAGCCCATCCGGCCCACCATCAGCATTGACAATCCCAGCCTAGGTGAAGGTAACAATGGCACGACTCCTCTGATTTTCAAAGTGATTTTGTCAGAAGCGACCTCCATTCCTGTCAGTGTGCAATATGGCACCACCGCCAACACCGCCACCGCAGACGACTACACCGCACAAACAGGAACGCTCAACTTTGCCGCTGGAGAAACCCTCAAAGAAATCACGATCGCCGTCAGCGGAGACAGCGTTTTTGAACCCACCGAAGACTTTGCCACCACTCTCAGCAACCCAGTCAGCGCCGACATTTCAACGATCGCTGGACGCGGCATCGGCACGATCGTCAACGATGATGCAAAACCAAAGATCACGATCGACAGCATCACCCAACCCGAAGGCGCAACAGGCAGCACGACGGAATACTCATTCAAAGTCAGTCTCTCAAATCCCAGCAGTGCCCCCATCTCAGTCCGCTATCAAACGGTAGATGGAACGGCGACGATCGCGGATCAAGACTACCAGACAGCCTCTGACACGCTCACGTTTACTCCGGGTGAATTGACCAAGATGATTACCGTCCGGGTCAATGGCGACACCAAATTTGAGCCAGAAGAAAACTTCTTTGTGCGTCTGACCAATCTCACGCCTGCGAATGCAGACATTTCCACCGATCCGGGTCAGGGCATTGGCACGATTCAAGCAGACGATTTTCGACCGAAAATCAGCATTGTCAATCCAACTCCGCAAAACGAAGGCAACACCAGCTATAACGTTGTGGTCAGTTTGTCCAACCCTAGCAGCGAAGTGGTTTCAGTTAACTTTGCGACCGCCGACAGCACCGCCAAAATTCAAAACAGTGACTACACGTTTAACGCAGGAACGCTGACTTTCTTGCCTAACGAAACGAGTAAAACGATCGTCGTCAATGCGATCGCCGATTCTCAATTTGAGCTAGACGAAACCTTTGCGATCAATCTCGTCAGCCCCATCAATGCCACGCTTTCTAGCAGCACCGCAACGGCAACGATTCTCAACGACGACCCCCTCCCCACCGTTAGCATCACCAGCCCCACTCCCCAAAGAGAAGGCAACACGGGCATCACCCCCTATACCTTCGTCGTCAGCCTGTCTCAGCCCAGCCCTCAGCCAATCACCGTTCCCTACAGTACCGCCAATGGCACAGCTACCCTCGCCAACAACGACTACTTGGCAGCGACCGATCTGATTACCTTCAATCCGGGAGACACCAGCAAAACGATTACCGTCAATGCTTTGGGCGATACCCGCTTTGAACCTAACGAAAGCTTTACGGTCAATCTGACTAGCCCGACCAACGCCACGATCGCCACCTCCACAGGCACCGCGACGCTCACCAACGACGATATCGATCCGAGCGTAAACGCTGACTTGGGCGCGCTTTGGCTTAATGCTGACTCCACCGAAGCTCAAATTTGGCAATTTAACACCAGCACCTACAACAAAACGATCGACCTGGCGAGTGGCGTTCCGGGTAGCTGGAAGATTTCCGCAAAAGCTGACTTTGATGGAGACGGAGATTTAGATCTGTTCTGGTTTAACACGCAGACTGGCGACACGTCGTTCTGGGAACTGAATGGTAGCCAATACGTGACCTATCACTATTCACCTCCCACCGGAGATTTAGCCTGGGTCGTGGGCGGCGTGGGCGACTTTAACGGCGATCGCAAGCCCGAAATCTTTTGGTACAACCAGCGCACCACCGAGTCAGCGGTCTGGACGTTGAATCAATTTAACTTCGTTTCTTCGACACGACTGCCCAGCACAGGTAATCTGTTTTGGAAGGTTCAAGGACTGGGCGACTTTAATGGAGATGGGCAATCGGATGTTCTCTGGCGCAACTCCAGCAGCGGAGAAAACGTGATCTGGTTGATGAATGGGACTCCGGCCATCAGTACCGTCAAATTGCTCACCGTCACAGATGCCAACTGGCAAATTGCGGCGATTGGCGATTTCAACAACGACAACAGTTTAGACATTCTCTGGCGCAACTACAACGCCGGAGACAACACAATCTGGCAACTCGATCGCACTCGCTACGTGCAAAACGTTGGGCTGCGAAAAGTGAACGAGCTGATCTGGCGCATCGAAAAGGTAGGCGACTTTAATCGCGACGGCAATCTAGACATTCTCTGGCGCAACTCGGAGTCAGGCAGCACTGGCATCTGGTACATGAACAATATGGCCTTTGGGGCTGCGGTCTTCTTGCCCACGCGAGACGCAAGTTGGGGAGTCGCTGAAACGGGAGACTTCGATCGCGACGGCAATCTGGATATTCTCTGGCGCAATACTGTGAGTGGCAAAGCAGACATCTGGAAACTGAATAGTTCGCCCTACGCGGGAACTGTCGTCTTGCCCGAAATGGATGAGTTGGGCTGGCGTTTTCAGGGCACGAGCGACTTTAACCGCGATGGCTTGCTAGATATCGTGTGGCGTAACTACATCACCGGGGACAACAAAGTTTGGCTGATGAACGGAGCGCAATATCTTAGCTCGATCGACCTGGTGGCTGCCAAAGATTTGAACTACCAGATCAAAGGGGTGGGCGACTTTGATGGCGATGACAACCCAGATCTGCTGTGGTACAACGCTTTCACGGGCGACACAGGCTTCTGGAAGCTGAATGGCACGACCCTTGTCAATGCTGTCCCGCTTCGGAGGAGTACCGATACGTCTTGGGATATCTCAGCGATTCGCGACTTTGACAGTGATGGAGATCTGGATATTCTGTGGCGTAGCCGTTCTACAGGTCAAATCGGCTTCTGGACTCTAAACAACATGGTCTTCTTTGCGCCTGCTATCCCCACCAACATCGCTGACCCAAGTTGGAAACTCGAAGGGATCGGTGACTTTAACCGCGATCGCAGCCCCGACCTACTCTGGCGCAATTATCGCACAGGCGAAAATGCAGTCTGGCTCATGAACGGCACCTCCTTTGGGACTGGGGTGTTTTTGAGAACAGTCAAAGAGTTGGGTTGGGAGATTGCAGGGGTGCAGGACTTTGGGGGGGATGCCAATGTCGATATCTTCTGGCGCAATGCTCAGACAGGGGAGACTAGCCTCTGGTACATGGATGGCACCACCTTTAATTTGGGGTACTATCTGCCTCGCTGGACGGACACTCGCTGGGACGTTCAAAGTCTGGAAGAGTTTAAGAGTGCGGTGTAAGGAGCGATCGTCTAGGATCAATTCAGGACTCTGGACGGAATAATGTATTCCAGGTTCAGAGTCCACCGCTTAACCTTTTAGTGACTCGTCAGCTTGTCGATCGTGAATCTTCCTAATCAATCCCGTCCTGTCAATCTGTCTGCTCAACAGCACCCCCTTCCACACGGATACATTTTTACCAGTCCCGGTGGCCATTTTAGCTATCGAGTCGTGGGGGCTTGCTGTCGGTTGTTCGATCGCGAAACGTTGCCTTATCCCTGTTGTCGCATTGAGTGGCATGGCAAAGAACCCAGTTGGCGACGGATTGGCCGCCGCTTTACGGTAGATTTGGCGACGAGAAATAGTCCGTCCTACAGTGTAGAAATTGTGGGTCAGTCTTCTGATTCCCTGGTGATGACGCTCTACCCGGTAAAATTGCCTCAGCCACTCAAAGAATGGTGGGTTTCGAGTAAGCCTTCGACGGTTGAAATGACAGATTTGACCAGTCCAGAGTCCGCCGACGCGATCAAGATTGACGGATAGACTGCCCGTCCCCAGATGGGATGCACGATTCCAGAGCAGTCCCCTAGCTGAATAGCTGGATACCCTAGCGTCGATCGCACCACCGCTACATCGTCTAATCTGAGCGATCCCGCCTGAGACAAGACAGGAAGGCCCGTTCGGGGATCAAACAAATCGGCTTGATGTCCCAAGTTTCGTAGTTTTTCAACGATCGTCAGCCCAAATTCCAGAAATTTTTGTCGAAGCTGCTGCTTTTGATCTTCTGTCTCCGGCGTTTGCTGCACCAATTCCATACGAGCAGGCTGCAAGACGACCAAAATCGATCGCACGGGCAGAGACCAGTCGGGCAGGAGGTTTTCTCGATGGCTACAAATATAGTCGCTGGGGGTGTGAATGGAATATTCAATCATGCAATCTGAGGGGTGTTGACTGAATCCTGAAGGGTGAACAGCGGCTCCAACTCAAAACTTCAACCTTCTCAAAACTTCAACCTTTAGCTAAACTGCTGGGCATAAAATCCAGCATAGCGCCCTCCTTCGGCAATCAGTTCGGCGTGTGTTCCCGATTCGACAACGCGCCCTTTTTCGACAACCAGAATGCGATCGACTCGTCTCACGGTCGCCAATCGATGGGCAATGATAAAGACCGTTCGACCCTGCATGATCCGCTCCAGCGCTTCTTGAACCAGCGATTCAGATTCAGAATCCAGAGCAGAAGTCGCTTCGTCGAGAATCAAAATTCGGGGATTGAGCAGAACCGCGCGGGCGATCGCCAATCGTTGTCGCTGACCGCCAGACAAGTTTACACCCCGCTCACCCACCCAGGTTTCATAGCCTTGGGGAAACTGACTAATAAACTGATGAGCATTGGCAATCTTGGCCGCTTCTTGCACCGCTTTGAGATCAAATTCAAGCTGACCAAAGGCGATATTTTGGGCGATCGTTCCCGAAAACAACGTCGTCTCTTGAGGCACAATCCCAATCTGTCGGCGCAAACTCCGCAGAGACACATCTCTCACGTTGATGCCATCCACCAAGATGTCTCCAGACTGCGGCTCATAAAATCGCGGAATCAAATTTACCAGCGTCGTCTTGCCCGCTCCAGAAGCTCCCACCAGGGCGATCATTTCTCCGGGCAGTACCAGCAAATTGAGATCTTGCAAAACGGGGCGCTCGATCTGATAAGCAAAGCTGACGTGACAAAACTCAACTTTCCCGTTGACGGGCGGCAGGGCAGGCGCATTGGGCTTTTCAACCACCGTCGGCTGCAACCATAAAAGCTCAAAGATGCGATCGACCGAGGCTTCTCCTTGTTTAAACTCGTTGTAGTTAATCGTCACCGACGAAATGGGATCAAATAAAAGTGCGACAGAAACGATGTAGTTGACAAAATCACTGCCCGTCAAGTTGCCCTTTGAGATTTGCCAACCGCCCAGCAGCAGCAGCGTCAGCATGCCCAATGCCTCCAAAAAGCCCTGAATCGGGTACTGAATCGCGCGGAGTCGATCGGTGCGAAACTTAGCCTGACGGTTGCGTTCTGCCTCTTGCCCAAACCGCTCGATCGCATACCCCTCCGCCGCAAATGCCTGCACCAACCGCACCCCGTTAAACATTTCGATCAGGAGCGCTGACAGATCAGAAACCCGACTTTGACTTTTATAAGAGAGTTTCCTCAGCCGTTCGCCAAACCAGCCGATCAAAAATGCCAGCAAAGGAGCCGTAATCAGCGTTGCCAGGGTGAGTTGCCAGTTGAGTCGCACCATCCACCCCAACATCACAACCAGCCGCAACACACTGGGAATAAACTGAGCAAACATGCGATTGACGACTTCGCCGATGCGATCGATTTCCTCGGTCAGTCGATACGCCAGATCTCCGGTTTGGACGGTTTCAAAATAGCTGAGGCTGAGATGTTGGACGTGGGCATAGGTTCGCTGTCTGAGTTTGAAGGCGATCGACAGGGCCGCCTTGGCCATCAGCAAATCTTGCCCATAGAGCAGCAGTTTTTGTAGCCCCCAAATAAATGCCGCAAAAATCACCAGATCGAGAATGGCTCCCACTTTGCCCGCCCCAATCAGCCCAGACATCCGTCCGGCTAACAACGCCAAAACTGGCCAAATAGCCGTAATTCCCGCCGTGCAAATCATGGCCTGCACAATGGTTTTCCACTGAGGGCGGATGTAGGGGATAAGCTGCCAATAGCTAGAGCGATGTTTCAATGTCGGCTAGACTTACGTTCTTGGTAGATGTGAAAGACAGAAGGCAAAAGCAAAACGACGACCATGATCAGGATAATGGGCAACTAATATTTATCGGCATCGGGGATCATGGCTCTTAAAGAATAGCCCAACAGCGTTACGCCAAAAGTCTGCAATAGTCCGCCGATCGCTTTGTAATAGAACATAGTTCATTGCCCTAATGCGAGTGACGATCGGAGCAAAGGTTCGCACAATGGGCACAAATTGGGCTAGAACGATCGCCCTTTTGCCGCACTTTTGGTAGAACCTTTGGGCTAAAACGAGATGCTTTTTGTAAAAGAGCCAGGAATCTTCTCGGTCGAATAAGTTTCGTCCAAATCGGCTTCCGGTGGCGCACTCCACACTATCGCCTAAAACGGCTGCGACAAAACACCCCAAAGTGAGGATTTCAAGATTGAGAATGGTTTGAGACGCTGAAAACTCTGCTGCAAACCGCAAACCGTCTTCTGGTAGAAAAAAGTCGATCACCAGCCCCAATTCTGTAAACACGATCGCCCAGATTACTAGACATCCGTCGATCAGATCGATCTGGCGAATCCACTGTCCTAGACGCGCTGCATCAAAAGTCATGTAGGTTCCTTATTTGAGACCAGATTGTCGTCGTCGCACCACCCAGGCAATAAATCCTAGAATCAGACCAACTAAAACGATTTTGGAAACGGGCGCTAAGTATTCATCAACGCGATCGTAGTGTTCCCCTAGCAAAAATCCGGCATAGGTGAGCAGAATCGTCCAAAGCGTAGTGCCGATCGTCGAATACACCAGGTAAGGAGCCAACCGCATTCGGCTAATCCCTGCCGGGAGTGAAATAATTGTCCGAATGCCAGGAACTAGCCGCCCTAAGAGAACTGCCTTCGTCCCATGCCGATAAAACCAACGGTTGGCTTTGTCAATGTCGGCCCCCGATAGCCCCAACCATTTGCCGTAGCGATCGGCAAGCGCTCTCAGGCGTTCCTCCCCCACCAAAATCCCAGCATAGTACCAGATCAACGTCCCAAAAACGGTGCCAATCACCCCTGCCAAAACCGCGTACTGAAAGTTCATTTTGCCTTGAGAGACGGTAAAGCCCGCCAACGGCATGATCAATTCGGACGGGATCGGTGGAAAAAGGTTCTCCAAAAACATGAGCAGCCCAATTCCCCAATATCCCATTGCGTTCATGGTGTTGGCGATCCATTCAGCCATTGCGTCACTTCCTCATTTATATTCAGGGCAATATCTACCTTTACAAACAGCGATCGCCGGGTTCCCGGTTTAGTTTAAGGGTAATTTCATGAAGTTTGGTAAAGCTTTTAGATTACTTTTATTCATCAGAGAACATAACCTTGCAGATTGTTCCCTGCCCTGTTTCAAGAAGCCCCCCGCAGCCCTTCTTGAAAAGCTACAGGGGCACGAATTTAAGAACGGGCTCTACTGGATTCGAACCAGTGACCGACCGCTTAGAAGGCGGTTGCTCTATCCTCTGAGCTAAGAACCCCTGTGAAAACTGTACCAGCTTGACAGCCACTGTCCTGAATTTTAGCAAGATTACCGAAACCTCTCGACACAAAATATCAAATCGTCAAGACCTTCAAATTAGCCTGAGCAAACTAAAATCCGGTTGCTTAACAAAAAACTTAATATCTGGCAAGCAGATTCAGGACAGATTTTACTCTGGGGTGTGTACACTGAAAGCCAGAAAAAGGGAATTCAAAGTAGTGTATTGATCAAGGGCGATCGCAGGTTTGCTATTTAGGTTAGCCGTTTCTTTGAGATCCCTTCCTCTGGTAGCCTTATTCTTTGCCCAGGAAGCTTGTTGTCAATCCTGAGACACTTCTGCGTGCCTTCCATTGCCCCCCCTGATAGGAGTTAACTGGCTGTTTTATGTTCATTCTGAAACGGCAGGATGTTGAGATTTCCAGCGTCCCACACCCCAAACGAGATCAAAAGATTCCGATCCTGACCTATCAGGGACTGACGTTTCGCTTGATCAGTGTCTTTCATGCCAACCAAGAAGAAGAGGCGCGGGCATTTTGGCGCGATTTGACCGACAACCAGGGCAAGGCTTGCGTGCTTTTGGAGGAGCCTGAGCGATACAGCGTCTGGGGTAAAGTTCGGCTTGATCAGTTGTCCAATGAGGCTCAGGAAGGCGGCATCGACGCAACGCCCCCGATGTTGATTCAAGCCTGTCTACTCATGCTGCAAGCGATGTACATTGACATTGAAGACTTGATGGGCAATAAGCAAGCGGTCACCTTTCAAAAAGATATTACTGAGGTGTTTCGGCAGGGGCACTTTCCGCAAACCGAGTCACCTGACGCAATCAAGCAGCTTTTGACGGTTGATCCTTTGAGCAGTCTACAGACCCCACCCTGGCAAGAAGCCCATTTGAATACGCTGCTACGAGAGCTACACCGGATTGGGAGGTCTTATTTTGGCAAGTCTCCGTTTGCAGAACGCACCCTAGAAGCATTGCAGGATCTGCCCGCCGCCGAACGCACCCGGTTTAGCACCTGGTTAAATCGATCGCCCATTGGCACCCTCTGGCGTTAACTTCAATAATCTTTGGTTACATTAATCCGACTTTCCAGTAAGATGCAGGGTTGCTTCCTGCGGTTCTAGTCAGCCCTACCCCCAACGTGAAATGAGTACTTCGATAGACAAATCTCGCTCCAAATCTTTGTCCGTGCAGACGATCGTCTTTGCTGAAATTGTCTGGGCAGTGATGGCGCTGTTGTTTTTTCTGCTGTTTAGCGTGACGGAGCCTGGACAGGAGCGACCTGATTGGTACTCATATGGCACGTCTATCTTTGAGATTGTGGCTTACGCAACTGCCGCGTTGTTGTGCTTTAGAAACTGGCGCAGTCCGCAGATTGTCAGTGGGCGTAAAGTCTGGCTAGGGGTAGGCTTAGGAATGTTGTGCTATGCGATCGGCGGTCTACTCTTCACCTACTGGGAGACGTTTTTGGGACGAGATGCGGCGGTGTCTCCAGGAGACTTCTTCTACGTTCCAACTTACTTATTTTTGGGGTGGGGAATGGTGATGGCGTTTGCCGATCGTCGTCTCAATCTCGAAATGTGGCAGTGGGGCATCGTCGCTGGAATTGCAGCCATTAGTATTGCTTTTGCGACCTGGCTGACGATTGCTCCCGGAACGCAGACGGCAGATTTGGTGGGCATTGCGCCTGTTTCTGCACAAACTGCCCCAGTTCAAACTGCCCCACCCAAAGCGTCTCCTAAGCCTGCCAAACCCACTCCTCAATCTGCGGTCAAGATCATGCCCACAGCAAAACCCGCGCCTTCGACGGTACCTGTGGTTGAGCAAGCTCCGGTAGCGGCTCCGGTTGAGCAGAAGGCCCCGGCTCCAGGGTGGGTAACGGCGATCGAGGATGCGTTGGCTCCACTCAAGTCCGCCTTAGATTATTTCTATGTGATGGCGGATGTGTTCATCTTAATTGTGGCGACGACGCTGCTGCTGGCCTTTTGGGGCGGACGCTTTTCTCAATCCTGGCGCATGATCGCCGCGGCTGCCTTTTCGCTCTACATCGCAGATATGTGGTTCAAATACGCGACTACCAGGCTGCCTGACTATCAGAGCGGTGGCTTGCTCGAAATCTTTTGGGTGTTGAGCGGTGTGCTATTTGGGGTGGGGGCCGCTCTAGAATTTGACCTGAGTCGCTCTCGTCGGGCAGGGGGCAGAAGGAGGGCGTAGAGCAAGGGGAAGGCTGGTGTGAACGATCGCTCCGGTTGCTTTCCTAAATTTTCGGAAGGCTGGCGAATGGAATTCACACCTATTAGAACGAAGTCAGTCTTCGCTGACCAAGAAAATGGGATACAAGCCTCGCACTTTTAGGGCGACTTTGGTATGCTTGTTCTAGTCCACAACACAGGCAGAGGCTCGCGCCTTGAGCGGAGGAACCTGTCTCGCAAGGGGTGGTAATGCCTGAGAAAGTTTTGGCTCCTAGGGAGCAGCAAGAATTTTCTCTATCGATACAGCGGTGGGGCGCATCGCAGTGAATTTTGGTGAGGGTAAAGTCGCAGGACTCCCGATGATCCAAGAATCCCCGAACTTCAGGACGGGGAGCCGTCAATAGACCTATCTAGGTGTTTAGCAAAAAGCTCTGTCATTCAATCGGATTAGCGCACTTAAAGTAGGCGATCGCACTCATCGCACTTAACGACTCGTTGTACAACTGGTACCCTGGCTATTCTCTACAAAAGGTCTTGCCAATCATTATAGGATTGCTATAGAAACCTGGAGGGTTGAGAGATGCCAGTGATTGCGGTAATTGACTATGACATGGGCAACCTACACTCTGCCTGCAAAGGGCTAGAGAATGCTGGAGCAACGCCCAATATCACCGACTCAGCACGAGAAATTGAGCAGGCAGATGCGATCGTCCTTCCTGGGGTCGGCTCATTTGATCCAGCGGTGCAGCATTTGCGATCGAGACATCTCGAAGCTCCTATCAAAGCCGCGATCGCCCGTGGCATCCCCTTCTTGGGAATCTGTCTGGGTTTGCAAATTCTTTTTGACGGCAGTGAAGAGGGTCGTGAACCAGGATTGGGCATTGTGCCGGGGATGGTCAGACGATTTCACCCTGAGCCGGGTATTACCATTCCTCATATGGGTTGGAATCAGCTAGAGATGACTCAACCCGATTGCCCCTTGTGGAAACAGCTTCCGGCTGATCCTTGGGTCTATTTTGTGCATTCCTACTATGTCGATCCCGTTGAGAAAAGGGTGCGATCGGCCACGATTACTCATGGAACTCAAACCGTGACGGCTGCCATTTCGCAAAACAACCTAATGGCGGTGCAGTTTCATCCCGAAAAGTCTTCGACATCAGGGCTGCAAATTCTCTCCAATTTTGTGGCGCAGGTCAATTCTTCTACTCTGATCGGCATCGGATAAAATTCTCTCAGCCCTATGAGCCTACGAATTTACGGCAATCGATTGATTAAAACTTTGCCCGGACAAGAAACTCGCCCGACGCTGGCACGAGTCAGAGAAGCTTTGTTTAACATTTGGCAAGGCACGATCGCCGATTGTTGCTGGCTTGATCTTTGTACGGGCAGTGGCTCAATGGGAGCAGAAGCGCTCTGCCGGGGAGCAAAACTGGTGATTGGGATTGAGCAATCGAGCCGAGCTTGTACGGTGATTGAGCAAAACTGGCAGCAGGTGGTCAAACCCGATCAGACCTTTCAAGTCATCCGAGGCGACGTGGTGAAACGATTGTCGAGCCTAACGGGTCAACCGTTTGATCGCATCTATTTTGATCCGCCTTACACCAGTGACTTGTATGAACCTGTATTGGAAGCGATCGCACACCATCAGCTTCTATCACCCGCTGGAGAATTAGCCGTAGAACACAGTCCAAGCCTGACTTTGGAAGTTTCCAACCTGGAGATTTGCCGTCAAAAACGCTACGGAAATACAGCACTCACCTTTTATCGATCGAGTTCCCATTAAATTCCGCAACCCCTTCTATGAAGCGCCCCCTCATCCTTCTTACTTCATCCCTCATCCTGCATCCCTCATCCCTTTTAGCCCTACCGCCTCCCAGCGACCCCCCAGAGGAAGTATTACGAACGGAAATTATCATTGAGGCGCGATCGCCCCTAGACGGCCGACCCCTCACCCCAACTGAATACGCAGAATTGCAGTCCCAACTTCAGCAAGGACAGCCCGTAAAACCCCAAGTAGCTCAGTCAGTTCAGAGAACGATTCGGTTATTAAGGCTCAGAAGATTCATCAAAACTGTTTTTCCGTTCATTCCGCTCAAGTGAGGCTTACCGAAACAGAAACAACTGCAACAGACCGCCCACCACGCTGATCAAGGCTTGCCCAAACCCTCCTCCCGAAGGCTCCCGCTTTTCTTTGGGCGGATTTTTTAGCGTCTCAGCCATTTTCTTAGCAGATTCGGCCTCTGTTTTGTTGCCCTGGCTTGCAAAAAGGGTAGAAGCCTGTTCTGAGTCTTGAATCGCACCCGCCTGATCACCTAATTCCATTCGGGCGACCCCTCGACCAAAATAAGCCATCGCATGATCTGGCTTGCGAAGAATTGTCTGGTTATAGTTCTCGATCGCCCGCCCAAAATTGCGCTGTTTTGCGGCTTCTAACGCCCAGCGATAAAAATCATCCGCATTTCCCAACGTTGGTGCTAACCCGATCGCGCCTTGTAGAGCAGCACCCTCTATCTGAGCGCTCGTCATATCAGCCCCAGACAAAAAAGCGCCTCGAAGATCTGCCCCTGTTAAATTCGCCCCATTCAAATTTGTGCCTGTCAAATTCGCCCCACTCAAGCTGGCTCCGCTCAAGTTTGCCCCGCTTAAATTGACCCCTGCAAGATTAGACTGACTGAGATTTGCCCCGCTCAAATTTGCTTGACTGAGATTTGCGCCCATCAACTGAGCAAACGTCAGCCCCGCTCCACTCAAATTACAACGCTGGCATTGCTTAGTCGAAAGCAACTGACGAGTATGTTCGAGGTTTTCAGCTTTTGCAGGCAGCGTCAAGCCGATCGTGACCAGCAGTGCAGAAGTCGCAATTTTGAGTTTCATAAGTTTGGTGTCGGGGTTGTTTTGTGACAATCGCAATCAATTTTGACGCTTCACCAGAATCCTTTTAAGCGCTTTCGCCGCCGTCATCTCAGAACACCCCATAGTACTTTGATTTGTATTTTGTGGCACGATCGAATCAGTCAAGTTTTCTAATTTCAGCGTTCATGTCCAAAAAGCAAAAATTCCCCTATCTCGTCGGCTCCAAATGGACGGCTCAACAGACAACCTGGGGGTGGCGACATTTTCAAGTAACGAATCGCAAAAACGAGGGTGAGTGGGTGTTTGCCGAGATGGTGGCCGCCTGCGACCCCAATGTCCGATTTTGGCTAAATGCCAAGTCTTTGAGAAATCGATCGCAATGGCAAGCAGGTTGGCAATCACTGCAAGAAATGGAAGTTCAGGTAGACGAAGTTTTGTAGAAAAAAATGAGGAGGGATGAAGAAATCGCTTCAATATGATCCGTAGAAATCAACACCCCTCGGTTATGTCTGATCACTAATAGAACTTTAAGCAGACCGTTTCCTCTCGCTCAAACTTACTCTGCCACCTCAAACCCCGCCGCTGTAACTAGCTGCTTAAAGGTTTCCTCGGAGGCCTTGGCTTCGATAGTAACTGTTTTATTTTCTACATCAATGTCTACTTTTGCGCCAGGTTCAGAAGCCAGAATTGTTTCTTTGATTTCTTTTGCCGCATCAGGATTGTTGAGAGAGGGGATGTGTAGCTTTAATGCCATCGTAATTACTTAAAACAACCCCCTTATTTTGAATTTAGCATTCCAGTTCGATGCCCTTCTAGAGGAAGATTTTGTAAGTAGGTTCACGTTTTTGGTTAGCGATCGCCCTCTTATCCTTCACCCTATGCCTTCCGAACAAATCGAAATTCTCTCCCCTGACGAATTACGCCGTACCCTCACGCGCCTCGCTTCTCAAATCATCGAAAAATCGGGCGACCTCTCAAAGCTAGTCTTGTTGGGCATCTATACGAGAGGTGTGCCTTTAGCAGAAACCCTAGCAGACCAAATCGCAGCCCTCGAAAAAGTACGGGTGCCCCTGGGCGCGATCGACATCACCTTCTACCGAGATGATTTGGATACGATTAGCGTCCGTACGCCTGCCAAGACCGATATTCCTTTTGATCTGGCTGGCAAAACGGTTGTCCTGGTGGATGATGTAATTTACAAAGGACGGACAATTCGCGCTGCACTAGATGCTGTCAATGATTATGGACGACCAGAAGTCATTCGGTTGGCGGTATTGGTCGATCGAGGTCACCGCGAACTCCCGATTCATCCAGACTTCACAGGCAAAAAGCTGCCCACGGCCAAAGAGGAAATGGTCAAGGTTTATCTACAAGATTTTGACGGACGCGATGGGGTGGAGTTAATTAAAGGCTAATGCTAGAGGTGAGAGATAGCAGCAGTATCAAGCTCAAGTTTTGCTTTCCTGAGAGATGATGCTATGTCCACGTTGTTTCCGCGAAGCTTCGACGAGTCTAAATGGCTGGTGTCTCATGTCAATCACATAGACTAATTATTGCATCAATACCCTTTGGACTTGAAGATAAGGATGCTGCCGCGCTTCAGTGCCCCAATATCGCTATTTTTTATACAACCAGTAATGCTGATTCCTGCAAGCGGCAATGCTTCACTCCCCTACCTCAGCGTCACCGATTTTTGAACATCTTCAGCAAACTATGAATTGATTGTTTTGCAATAGTTTTGTGGTTTGCACGATTTATGAAGTGCTTAACCCTACTTATTCTTAATGAGGAAGACAAGCAGGCTGAGAAATACGCTAGTCTGTTTTCAGCCGATTCGAGAAATTTTTGCATGACTTCGACGCTTTACCAGCAAATTCAAGAGTTTTACGACGCTTCTTCAAGTCTATGGGAGCAGATTTGGGGAGAACACATGCACCACGGTTATTATGGAGCCGATGGCAGTGAGAAAAAAGACAGACGACAAGCCCAAATTGACCTGATCGAAGAACTGTTGAAGTGGGCTAATGTCACTCAGGCAGGAGATATTCTCGACGTGGGCTGCGGAATTGGAGGAAGTTCGCTTTATCTCGCTGAAAAGTTTGGCGCAAACGCGACTGGAATCACGTTGAGTCCCGTTCAGGCAAACCGAGCGACAGAAAGGGCCCAGGTTGCCCAACTCAACGCCCAGTTTCAAGTCGCGAACGCCTTAGATATGCCGTTTGCAGATAACTCCTTTGATCTGGTCTGGTCACTCGAAAGTGGCGAACACATGCCCGACAAGGTAAAGTTTTTGCAGGAATGTCATCGCGTTCTCAAGCCCGGTGGCACTTTCATTATGGCAACTTGGTGTCACCGATCGACCGCCCAGCAGCCCCTGACTCTCGACGAACAAAAGCACCTCGAAGACATTTATCGCGTCTATTGTCTGCCCTTTGTTATGTCGCTTCCTCAATATGAGCAAATCGCTCGCGATCTATCGTTTGAGACGCTTCGGACAGCAGACTGGTCAACAGCAGTGGCTCCTTTTTGGGATGTGGTGATTGACTCCGCATTTAATTTGGATGCGCTGGTGGGCTTGCTGCGATCGGGATGGACAACTATTCAAGCGGCACTTTCTTTAGGGTTGATGAGTCGAGGCTACGATCGCGGCTTAATTAAATTTGGTTTGCTCTCTGGCAGCAAGTAAATTCTCAGTTGATGAAATAAGTTCTCTGATTAAACACTTCAGAATCACCAAGCTATTTATAGAATCGGGCATTGCATGAGCCAAACTTCTCCAAAATCTTCTGCGCCTTCGGTCTCCAAAAATCCAGTTAAAAGATATGCTCCTTGGCTCTATGCTTTCTGGAAATTTTCTCGCCCTCACACCATCATTGGAACAAGTTGTAGTGTCCTGGGTATCTATCTAATTGCACTGTCAGGTACTGATCTGAGCAGCCATGAGAAGTTTGTTTCATCTATTCTGATCACCCTGATTGCTTGCTTGTGTGGCAATGTCTATATTGTTGGACTCAATCAATTAGAAGATATTGCGATCGACCGCATCAACAAACCCCATTTACCGCTGGCCTCTGGTGAATTTTCGCGCTGGCAAGGACAAGCGATCGTCGCAATTACTGGAGTTTTAGCGATCGGGCTGGCGGCTTCCCAAAGTTCTTATCTGTTAGCAATGGTGGGGCTGAGTTTGGCGATCGGCACTGCCTACTCTCTTCCGCCCATTCGCCTCAAACGGTTCCCTTTTTGGGCTTCTTTCTGCATCTTTGGCGTAAGGGGAGCGATCGTTAATTTAGGATTATTCCTGCACTACAACAACGGCCTTCCTATTCCTGCAAAAGTGTACGCTTTGACGTTATTTATTTTGGTCTTTACATTTGCGATTGCTATCTTCAAAGACATTCCCGACATGGAGGGCGATCGCCAATACAATATCAGCACGTTTACCTTAACATTGGGACAAAAAGCCGTTTTTAATCTGTCTCGATGGGTGTTGACGGTTTGTTATTTAGGGATGGCGATCGCGTCTCTAAAATTACCTTTCGTGAATGCACCGTTTTCGATTATTAGCCATCTGTTGGCCTTGGGTTCACTTTGGCTTCGTAGCTACAAAATCGATATCCAAGACAAACACGAAATCGCCAAATTCTATCAATTCATCTGGAAGCTATTCTTCTTGGAGTATTTAATTTTTCCAGCAGCCTGTTTGCTCAGTTTATGAGTTTTCTTTAAGCTACATCTCGGTTGAAACATCAGAAACTCTAACTCCATATGGCAACTACAGGTGAATACTATGCAACATTACCCAAACTGGTAGTCGCCGCTCCAAGGCACAAATATTTGTTAGTGCAAAGGCTGAAACAGGCTGTTTACGTTAGCGCATAAAGCAGTTTATTTGTACAGTGCGTAAGTCCTAAGTAGATCAGGCTTGAAAAGCTGGCGTTGCTGATTGAAGGGATGAATCTGTGGGAAGTGTCCATCTTTTCGCCCCCTAAATCCCCCAAAATTGGGGGACTTTGAACCTTGAGTTTCCCGCCGCTTTGGGGCAATTCATCCCCTGATTCAGCAACGCCGAAAAGCTCAGGTATGTGAAGTTAGATAGAGACATCGACTTCAAGGGGTTAGGAGGCTGAGGACATGGGTGCCCGCTTACGTGTTTTACTGAATGCTGATGAGAATCGCACCTTGTTTGAACTGCGCCAAGCAACAACGGTTCCTCAACGGGTAAAAGACCGAGCCGAAGTGGTGCGGTTGAGTCATCAAGGGATGTATGCTCTAATCGGCTAAGAAATGGACTTTTTTGAATGACTGAAATCTCCAACTCATCCAACTTTTAAGCTGTTCGTGTTTGTTGATATGCGCTGTGTCAATCAAGCTTGAAATTGCACGCTTAAAGGCGGAAAAATCAGCATAATACTGAGAGTACAAACATTCTTTCCGCACAAATCGCCATAACCGTTCGATTAAATTTAAATGCGCTGAGTAAGAGGGCAAGTACACCAGGGTCATTCCCAGTTGATTTGCTAATTCAAACACTGCCGCACATTTTTGATAACGAGCGTTATCCCACACCAGCGTAATCGGTATCCCTAAAGCTAAGTCTGATAGGTTCTGCAACAGTTGACAAACACTCTCAGCATTAATGTAAGTTTCGTTAGTCACCGTGATGATCTCCAGGGTGAGGGCATTGAGTGCTCCCAGGACGTTAAACCGTTTGCGTCCAGAGGGTGACTTGATGAACCCTCGATTAAAGCACCAGAGATACCCTAAAAAAGTAGTGTGAACAAAATGGGCAGCCTCGACAAAAAAACAGCTTGTTTTCCAGCTTTAGCTGACTCCAACAACGGTTCTAAAATCTCCTCTCGAAACGTTTCCTGTTCGGCAATCTTGTCCAGATTGCCACTTTTACCCGGAACAAACCCGACTTGATGTCGTTTCATGCCAATCCGTTTGAGAAAGGCATTGACTTGATTGGGACTTCTATGAATCCCAGTAATTTCGGCAATCTTCGCCTGGGCTTCTGCGATCGTTTGGGGAGGATGATCTCTAAAATAGGTTTCTACACGGCCAGCATGAACATTCAGTGCACTCGGTTGTCCCTGATAATCCAACTGCTTGAGCCGCTCAATCCCACCCTCAAGATACTGTCTGAGATAACTCGTCAGGGTCGTTTTGGAAATACTACAGAGTCGTCGGATGTCTTGCTGCGCCAAGCCTTTGCTTTTCAAATACAAGACCTCCATTTTCTGTTGAACTTTGGGGTGAGGGTGATGATACCGTTCGTACTTCAACTCCTCAATCATCTGCTCTGTAAATTCAACCTGAATCATACAAACAGTCCCCCTGCCCCATGAAGTGGATGACTTCATCATATCGCTGATGCAATCGGAGATCTAAAAGTCCATTTCTTAGAAGCGATGAGTATATGTCGAGAAAATCGCCGCTTTTTTCAACTGGAACGAGCGCACAGTGCGAGAGACCTTGGGGCGCTGGCAAAGCAACGGCTTAGGCGGGCTATGGGACGCGCCAAGACCGGGAGCTAAACGGCGCTGGCAAGAACAGAACCTGGAGTCCTTTGAAGGGTGCTTACGGGAAGACCAACACACCTACAACACTCAACAACTTGCCCAAAAGTTAGAAACCGAGCGCAACGTCAAGTTGAGTGCAGACCATCTCAGGCAGGTGTTCCAAAAAAGGGGGTGATTTGGAAGCGGACTCGCCCCAGTCACCACAGCAAGCAAGACCCGGTGGAGAAGGCAAAGAAACTGGCAGACTTGGAGATGCTGCAATGGGCAGCGGCAGCAGGCGAAATCGACTTGTTTTATCTTGATGAATCTGGGTTTTCGCTCTGGATGCCCGCTGAGTACAGCTATTTCTGGCGTTGCATAATGGAGGGATGAATGAGGGTGTTGTACTATGCAGTGTCGATACTGTGGGTCTACTGAGGTTCGCCAGAACGGGAAACGACGAGGCAAGCAAAATCATATCTGTCGCGCCTGCGGTCGCCAATTTATTGAAGGCTATGACCCACCCAAAGGCTACAGCGCAGCAACCAAGCAGGATTGCTTGATGCGTTACGTCAACGGCATGGGATTTCGCGCGATTGAGCGCTGTACTGGCGTGCATCATACAACCGTGATTCATTGGGTCAAGCAACTCGGACAGCAACTGCCGGATGCCCCACAGGAGTCGGAGATTCCAGAGGTGGGAGAACTCGACGAACTAGAAACCTTTGTCGGGTCAAAAAAAACAAAATTTGGATCTGGACAGCCGTGAACCATTTCCGGGCGGGCATTCTCGCTTGGGTGGGGGGAGTCACAGCGCAGAGACGTTCAAACCCTTGTGGCAGATTGTCTGTTGCTGGCATTGCTACTTCTATGTCACCGATGGCTGGAAGGTTTATCCCGGTTTTATTGAGGAAGGCGACCACCTTGTGAGCAAGACGTACATGACGAGAGTCGAAGGCGAGAATACCCGCTTACGTCACGACTTAGCTCGATTGCATCGCCAGACCTTGTGTTACTCCAAGTCGGTCGAAATGCTAAAGCATTCGCTGCGATTGCTCCTCCATTACCTAAAGTATTGGTCAATACCCGTACTCACTTGATTCATCCCTTTGTTCAGCAACGCCCTATTTCTTTGTGGGAGAACAGAAACGCATTGAGCAAACCTCGCGCCGAGGCAGGCGGATTAGCATTTTGGGGTTGTTGCAACCGTTAGTGAGTTTCGTGTACGGCTTGGTCGTGGGCAGTTTCGATGGTGATCGTTACGTCACAATCATGGAGGAGCAGGCGCGGCAAGCCAAACTTCAGTATGAGCAATCCGGCAGAATCCGGGTGATTGTTCAAGATCATGGTCCGGTGCACACCAGAAATCTGGTTAAAGCAAAATGGGCGGAGTGGGAAACCTGCGGACTGTACTTCTTCTTCCTGCCGAAATACTGCTCAGAACTCAACCCCATTGAAACTGAATGGCATCAGTTGAAAACTCATGAATTGAGAGGGCACATGTTTGACCATGAACTAGATCTAGCCTAGGCCGTCGTTGACGGTATCGATGCCAGATCTCAAGCCGGGGATTATCAAGCTGAACGATTTCGTTTTCCCTCGAAGTTGGCTCATTCATAAACCGTTACGTATTTGAGCTTTTTAACCCTTGGCTACTTAAATTATTGACGAGTAGATTGAGTAAGATGATCCCTGTCAGTTTATTTAAGGTGAATGAGATGGCGTTAGTGTCACGAAGTTTTCGCCACAGATTTACGGTCATGTTTAGCATGATCTCGCTCAATCACTAGGAAAAACACGGTTAAGCAACTGGTCTCGTGAGGGAATGCCCCAATTTCATCCGACTTGGTGCGAAACTCGCGAAATAAACGCTCTAGATGATTAGTCGTCCGAAGATGACGATGTAAAGTGCTGTCAAATTGATAGAACGTAAACGTTAGTTGTAGATCTCGCTGAAAAACTTGCACGGCTTTGGGTTCAAGCAGTTCCATTTAGCGATGAACTGCTGCAATCGCTGCTGTGCCTGTTCATGGGTATCTGCCTCGTAAATCTGGTATGCCTCAGATGCGATCTCAAACCGCCGCTGCCGCTTCGCTTCATCGGGTTTGAGCGGTTGTTCATTCGCATCGGCTTGGGGCAATTGGGCATAACTCAAATAGCGTTCAAGTCCTCGGACTTTGTGGGTGATGCAGCGTTGTTGTTGAGCATTGGGCAAGGTCTTTTTCAAAGCTTTGGGTAATCCCAAGGTGCCATCGCTGACGACTAATTGCACTGTGTCCGGGTTCAATCCCCGCTCTATCAGATGCTCAAAGAACGGGTTCCACTCAGCTTCCCCTTCCTCAGTGGCAATTTCGTAGTGCAGCATCTCATAGGAACCATCCTCCCACACTCCCAGTGCTGCCAACACCACCCGTTCTTGGGCTTGACGACACTGGCGTAAATGTCCAGAACGGTCTTGCTTAAATTCATCACGGGTGTATTGAATCTCCACCCAGACCCCATCGACGAGGAGCATCTCAGGTGTCTTCCCAATTGAGGCTAAACGACGCGTGTCTAGCTGGTTTTGAACCGCAAGCGTGACTTGATTCACAGCACTACGTGAGAGAACATGACCTACAGCACATTTCAGGTTTATGGAGTACAGTAACAACAGTCAGCAAACCAGTTG
>NZ_JBJPHS010000064.1:0-38236 GCF_052939495.1 Phormidesmis sp. 146-12
GATTTAGGGGGCTGCCTAGAGTGATCGCTACAGCGAGGAATTTCATCGAATTCACCTCAGTTTTAGTGGCGCATGGTACGGAGAGAACTCATTCCAGAGACTTGAGCTTGAGTTCTCCTGAAGAAGGCTTCCATGAGAGGGACGATCGTGAAACCATTAGTTCACTCTGAGTACTGAGAGAAGTTCAGCTATCGGGGTGGCGATCTGTGAAGATCGAACGTTCCCAATCACCCGCCGCGAAAGCCTAGAACGCTCAATAGACAACTTGGCATTGGTCGGTGTGCATTGAGGTTGTTATGCAGTGCGATCATCACCTGCAACTGCAATGTCAAAGTGCAGCACTTCTTCGCGAACTCCCAACTTCGTATAGAGCGCGATGGCAGGTGCATCTTCGACATCCGCCTGCACGAATATGACATAGGCTGCTCGCGTTGACGCAATCCTCTTGAGTTCTTGGATTAACGCCGTAGCAATGCCCTCGCGTCGGTGCGCCTCTGCGACAGCCAAATCATAAATGTAAATTTCACTGCGCTCCTGCTCAAACTTCTGAAGTTCGTATGCGGCGATTCCACCCACTACCGAGCCATTTTTCAAGGCTGCAAGAGCGATGAAGTAATCACTGCCAAGCAAACGCTTGAGATAAGCTTCACTTGGGCGTGTTGCTGTGTAGGTTTCCGTCTCATCAAATGCTTTACCGAAGGTCGTCATCATAGATTCCATCAGCGCCAAGTCTTCAGATGTAAGCAGGCGAATACTAAATGGGAGTGAAGACGACATAGCTCAACCTAAATGCAATTTCAGCGAAGAAGTGTGCGCTCTAAGATACATAACGTTCCCGTTCACCTGTCACTAGCGACTTTTCGGACTTGATGAAACAATTCTATCTGATCGGTGTGCAACGGGATCGTTATGCCGTTCAGTAAATGAATATAATTGAACGGTGTTAACTGAGCAAAGGTGGTGCAAGGCTTGGTGCAAACTCTGGATTAGGCAAAGCAGGTAAAGGTTCTTCAGAGGTGGGCATATCAAGATGTTGTGTGTAGATCACTTGATAGAGTTGGGGTTCTGCTTTAATCACAAGCCCTTGGAGGCGCTGCAAATGATCAGCAAACTCAGGGCTATTCCGCATGACAACATACTCTTCTACAGATGTGAAGTGAGCATAGTTAGCTGCTCGTGTGCGATCGAGACTAATGTGCAAATTGGCTGTGTAACTACCCGGAAATTGACCTTTTAATCTTTTGTACTCGCCAACTTGTGTAGCAACAAATTGTTCAGCCTTGTCAGGATCGAGCGTAAATATATTGATCAGCACAATTCCATTATCAACGCGAATAGGATTGACTGGGAATCCATTTTCCAATTGCACATTCATGAATTGACTCCTTTAATACTGGCTTACAGAATGCCGCCATTCACTTGAATCACTTGACCATTGACCCAGCGAGCATCATTAGATGCTAGGAATGCAACTACGTCTGCTATGTCGGTAGCTTGTCCAAGCCGTCCTAGTGGAGTTGATTGAATTAAGTGGTTCAAAGCATCAGCAGGCATAATCAATCCGTCTGTTGCCGTGACTCCTGGCGATACCAAGTTGACAGTAATGCCTCGCTGCCCTAGCTCTTTAGACAAGGCAAAGCTAAACTGTTCTATCGCGGCTTTACTAGCGGCATACAGTCCGCCCATCGGAATACTTTGCTTGGTTGCACCACTGGATAAACTAATGATCCGTCCACCATCGCTAAGATGCTTCGCTGCTTCTTGTAAAGCAAAAAAAGTTCCTTTAGCATTGGTGTTAAAGACATGATCAAAGTCAGATTCAGTCATGTCAATCGTGGGTTTATAAACAGACACCCCAACATTATTAACAACGATATCAACCTGACCAAATGTGTTGAGAACTCGGTCGAATAGATTACGAGTATGTTCGACATTGCTGATATCTGATTGAATCGCGATCGCTTCTACTCCATTACTCTGAATTGTAGTAACCACTGCTTCCGCTTTCTCTCGATTGCCTGCGTAGGTAATTGTAACGTTTGCCCCTTCGCGCCCCAGACGTTCAGCAATTGCTTGTCCGATGCCCCGTGATGCACCCGTAACTAATGCTACTTTTCCTTTCAGTGAAGACATGGCTTTATTCCTAGGCTCGAAACAGGGAGATTTCATCAGTAACACGGTATGCTTTAACTGGCTTTTTGGGAAGTACTTACTTTTTTGTAAGTTCCTGTTGCTCATTAAAACGTGATTCTCATGCAACCAGAACAAAATGATGGCACACTGTTTGTACAAGCCACCCTAAAAGTCCTGGGCGGAAAGTGGAAGCTCTTAATTTTGTGGCACCTGAAGGATTCAGCAAAACGATACAGCGAATTGAAGCGATTGATTCCTGAAATCACTGAAAAAATGATGATTCAGCAACTGCGCGAACTAGAGCGAGATGGAATTATCAGCCGTATAGCGCTTTCAGATATGCCTCCAAAGGTCGAATACGCTTTCACAGCCTATGGTGAGACGCTCATACCCATCTTTAAGCCCTTGTGTGAATGGGGGCAAGAGCATCTAAAACGCAAGATTGAGACGGCATAGTTTTTTAGAGAGAAAGTTTCACAGATCATCCTAAATTGGGTGAATAGGCTGACAAGTTCTGCATATCACTTAAAATCGGGTGGCTCGGCAGAAGCTTTCTGTATAGCGGGTGTGATTAGGCAGATAGGCGGAAAACTTCAGCATAGCTTCCACTCAAAAAAGACTGTCCCTTTGATACTTCAGACACTTGTTGTGACAGGAACATCCAGGAAGTTACTCGATCGCTGCACACCTCATCTAGTTAATCGCCCAATTAAAATTCAGTATTCCAAAAAATCAAAAATCTGTGTAAGATATTCCGCAGGTGGAGATCACGCCCCGGAAATCTGATTTAGCCGATCAGACCTCCGAGGACTTCCACCTAAGTTACACGAACTAACTTCGGAGGCGTTCATGATTGTACTACGTCTGCTTTGCGATGGGATCTTGAAAGGTTGGAATCAAGATCCTGCATACCCTTCACACCACTGGGGAGCGTTTGAGAAGTCTGCGCTCCCATCCTCTTTGAACTAAACAGGGAGGACAAAAGAATATGGCCGTTAGGAGACACCTTCCTGACTCGGTTTCGTTTAGCTTTGAGTTGCAATGCTCATTAGTTAGGCGATATCAAGTCACCGTTACCTTGGATTTGCAAGAGCGTTTGATTTTTGTACCCTCTGGCATTCTCTCGGATGTCAGGAATTGTATTGACGAATTCGTTGAACAGTTGAGTGAAGTTGCCTCAAATCAATTAGCCTATCTCAAATGGGATGGCACGAGCGATTTGACGACTGAATATCAAGTGATTCGCGTGTTAGCGGGCTATCAAATTCAACGGTCTTTAATGAAGTTCGATATTGTCCTGGGGGCTGGTTCACTCATACACCTGGAGGAATTGCACAACAAAAAGACAATTGAACTGTAAACGATCAAGCGTTGCTGACAAGTAATGTGTAGAAGTAATTCCTCTACCATCCATTACAAATTCAGCAACGCTCTTCTAAACGATTTGTGAGGACTAGACCAATCACCGATATCCCGGATCGCTAGGTTCGGGCACTGACCCAGAAATCAAAGGATTGACGGCACGATTGCTCGTAGCAGCCCTTCTCTGACCCGACCCATTAGAGACCGCCGCCTCACCCGACGACACCGCAGGTGCAGTCTCAGGCACATATTCTGGAGTATAGGACGAAGCAACGGGCGCTTGAGGGGGAGGCGGATTGAGATAGCCCAACAGTTGTTGAGAAGATTGACCCGCATATCTCGACCAGTCGCGAATGTTAGGTTTGGCTTGCCAGTCTTTGCGAGAAACCTTGACCAGCAAAATCGGCGCAACACTACCAAAACGATCGCCCGAAACTCTCACAACAACAGTTTGCACCGCAGCATTCTGCAATTCTCGATTGATCAATTGAGTCGCCAACGTTTCAGCCTGTTGCACCAACTCTGGATAAGTTTGGGTGTCAGAACTGATCACCTGATCGATTTCCTTCACCGATGAGCCACCTGACGAATTGGGCGCTTTGGTATCTGCCTCAGCCGACGAGACGAGGACGATCGTTCCACCCAAACTAATGAGTAGCCCTAGAGCGATCGCGCTTGATTTTACAATCAGATTCATTTGCATCACCAATAAAAAAGTGGGGGAATCGTGCAGAAAAACGTCTCAACAATATCGAGTCTACCTGCGAGGATAAACCGCAATCGCTTCAATTTCAACGAGCCAGCCTGGATTGACTAAACCTTGTACCCCTAGTGTAGAACGGGCCGTCTTAACAGGGTTGTCTGGATTATTGAAAAACTCTCCATAAGCCGTAAACCATCCTTGATAGTCCACTTGTCCATTCAGTGCGGGATCAGGAACCAGATAGCAAATCAAAAACGCCACATCTTTGAGTCCCAGTCCTTGAGATTCTAACAACTCTTTGATGCGAGTCAGTGTACCTTTAGCTTGAGTATAGGTGTCTCCAAAGCGATCGCGGCTTGTTGCAGGAGCGTCTAAATTAACGGCAGGCGGCACCGTTCCACTGGTGAAGTAATACCCTACATCCTTGGGAAATGCCACACCCGCAGAAATTGGAGAAGTTGCCCCACCCGGCGTAAACGTTACCACTCTAGGCGGCCGCACCGTCTGCGCCTGCACCGCCACCGTCAACACCGTCACACTAAAAAGAATGGTAAAAACGGCAACAACTAACCAGCGTCTACCTTTCACAATCTGACCAAACCACTTTGCCATGATGTTTCCTTTACTTACTTGATCTTCAATTGAACTCTGGACATTGGATTCTAGACTTTAGACTTTGAACTTTGAATAGACGCGAAGTGATGCCAAAAACTCAAGCTAGTGAATTCGATTCGATGAAGTTTTTTTGCTAAAGATTTCATCAAATTCACGTCAAGTTAAATGAGAACTCAGAGAAGTTGCACATCACCTTTCATCAGGAAAGTGTTTTAAGTCTTCAGTCTTTTGTCTAACGTCTGTTGCGTTTGTCTAACGTCTCTTGTCTTTTATCTAACGTCTTCTTTACTGCTCACCTCCTCTAACCCTGCGCTCCAATCTGCTGCACTACCACTCGCGCCGACTCAAATGAACCAGCCATCCAGCCTGTTAGATAGCTTAGATGCTCACCTGCGAGATAGATCCTGCCGTCTGGTGCATTGAGTCTGGAGTAAAACTGTTGGCGAGATTGGGTTGTGTAAGTTGCCCAGCCGCCCAAGTTATAAGGCACATTGGGCCAATAGATCGAACAGCCCGTCTCAAAGTGATTGTTGTATTGTGGATGAATTCTACTACCTAGTGCTAGGGCGCGCTGTACTCGTTCTCCAGGCTGTAATGCTCCAAATTCTGCGGCCACCGCTCCAAAGTTGTAGTAGCCAACCACCACACCGCGCCGAGATAGATAGCCATAAGAGGGATACCAGATCGTTGCCAAACCAATGTTGGTACTCGTGATACCGCCCATGATTTGCTCATCTTCTTCCCAAAAGCGACGGTTAAATTGCAGGGCAGATTTACCAGTGACGGCATATTCAACACCCGCGATCGCCGCCTGCATATCTGGTGAAAAGTCAGCAGGAATCTTGCTCAACACCGTCAACGGAATGGTGCAAATACAATACTCTCCAACGGCTTGTTGCACATTGCCATTTTGGTTATATACAATCCGCACTCCGTTGGGTGTTTTGCGAATTTCTTGCACTTCAGCGTCAAACTGAATGGTCGATCGTACCTTTCGCTCTAGCGCTTTGGCGATTTGATCCAATCCTCCTACAGGTTGAAACATCAACATCTGTTGGTCGTAGCCCTGCTCAAATGCTTCGTAGTTAGCGAATCCTTGATTGATCAGCGCACTGAGTGAATAGGGACTTTCAAACTTACCGGGACGATCGCCCGCTCCCTGCTTTTCGGCATCAAATCCACGACGGCTTGACCCCCGGTAAAACAAGTCAGGATCAAGTCCCCCATAGGTTCTCAAAAATACCACCAATCTTTCTCGATCTTCGGCACTGAGCGGAGCCTCTAACGCGCCTTGATTAGCAGCTTTGGCCAACAGTTCTGCAAGATAGCCTCTGATGTCAGCTTTTGCTTGACGCGCCCTCACTTTTCGCCCTGCTAACCCACCCGGAACGCCCTCGTTGTAGTAGTACTGCTGATAGTTGAGGTTGCCAAAAATCTCTAGCTTGACCCCCAATTCGCGGCAGTAGTCGATCGTGATGTGATGTTGAGGAATCCGAGCGGGGCCAGGGTTAAAGTATTCTCCTTTAGCAAACTGCGCCGTCTGAACTGTACCCGTTGTTTCCACAATCTGATCGCCACCGCGCACTGTCCAACAGCGTCCGCCCGATCGATTTCTCGCTTCTAAAATGGTGCATCGATAGCCCGCCTTCCGAAGTTCATAGGCGGCCGTCATGCCTGCGAGTCCGGCTCCCAAAATAATGACTCGCGCCCCCCGCCCCGGTCGAATCTGTAACTCTCTGCCCTGAGCAGCGGCTGGATTGCTTTCTCCAAACAAGTCCAACGCCTTCATCGCGGCATAAGTCGAACCCCCCGCTGCCGCCACCTGAACAATAAAATCTCGACGTTTCACGATCGCTCCTCCACTCGGTAGATGACTCTCAACGCACCAGACCTCTACAAACCTTCACAAGCCAGAATTTCGCTTGAAAAGTTCGCACAGTAACACCTCACCAAACTTTGAGAAAAGCATCTTGTACCTTCTCAAAATTGGCTAACTTTCTCAATTTCTTACGCTTTCAACTGCCTGGAATGCTTGAGTTAACAAACTCTCCATCACATTAGAAAGCAGCAAGCTTTTAGTTAGTCAATGACTTCGTTCAATTGGCGATCGTCAATCCTGACAATTCTGTAGATCTGTAGACAAGAGGATAGACAACCATTCTCAAAAAGCTTTGCTTCATACACACTCCTGATGAATCCGTGAAGAAATTGGCTTAACTAAATTACTTGAAGACGAACAAAACCTTTAATCAGCCGATCACATAGAGCAGACCATCTATTAAGAAGTCCCTTCTATGTCCAGCAATTCCTTTGAGCAAAACCGCTGATGCTGTGTAGAAAGCTTTGTCGATGTGTGAGGTTAGCCTAATGCTGTGTGCCTTTGGTTAGCAATTTGAAAATACTGCGGCAAAAAATTGCAGATTGTTAGTTCTGCTACAAATTTGAGACGATCGTAGAATTGTAACGCTCAAAACTCAGGGAAAATACGAAGAAATCATAGGTGAAACCCCGTAAAAGTATTGAAGAATCAACATCTCTACAAAGATTTAACGCATCGGTAGATAAATTTCATTTGTCACTATTTCTTGAAATTTCTAACCTCTTTAGAACACGACCAACTCGTGGACAATAGAGAAAGTTCTTAACTCTTTTGCTTGATTACTCCAAAAATCAATGCTTCAGAGAAATGGATTTTTGAATGGATCATTGCGGCTGACAGTTTACGATATCTGTCTTCTGATAGATGTTAGCTTGACAGTAATTTGGATGGCTTCTTTGATCAAGATTCGCTAACAGATTTGGAGGTCGAAAAGCGCTGGATTGCCCATCTCTAAAACACATCTTTTTTCTTTCGCAGCGTCGCAAAGGTTTGCACAACGTCTTGACTATTCATCGCTTGTTGAATGGCACGATCGTCCCAACGCAAAAAGGGGTTCGTTTGTTTCTCAATTTTGAGCGACGAAGGAATGGTTGGTTGATTGTGGGTTCTGAGAGACTGCACTTCTGCAAAACGCGCATTTAAAGCAGAATTGCCACGATCGACCGTCACCGCAAATTTTAGATTACTCAATGTGTACTCATGGGCACACCAAACGTTTGTATCGTCCGGTAATGCCCGAATTTTGGTCAGCGACTGAACCATCTGAGCCGGAGTGCCTTCAAACAATCTGCCGCAGCCGCCCGAAAACAACGTGTCTCCACAAAACAAGTCTCCTGACTGACCAGGCACATTCGCTGCAAAATAATAAGCAATGTGAGCGCGAGTATGTCCCGGCACAAACAGCACCTCTGCCACTCGATCGCCAAACTCCACCCGATCACCTTCTCGCAAAAACACCGCTTGTCCGGGAATTCTACCGCGATCTTCTGCGCCGCCGTACACGATCGCTTTGGGAAACCGCCGCAACAGATCCGAGTTTGCCCCAACGTGATCTCCGTGATGATGCGTGTTCAAAATGGCAACTAATTCTGCGCCAAGTTTATCAAGCTGCTGTAAAACTGGGTAAGGTTCAGCCGGATCGACAACTGCGGCAATATTACGCCGAACATCATGCAGCAAGAAGATGTAGTTGTCTGAAAGGGCAGAAAGTCGGTAGATTTGCATTCTTTCCAATTTTTGGGCTTGTGTGTGGTTTTGGATACAGGCAGTCAATACTTAAGTGTAGAGAATCGATCTAGAGAGAAGTTCATCAAGTTTTTACAATTCACTGATGGCTACTTCGCCCAAATAAGCGTTCCTGCGTCAAAAATGAGACAGCATCTACTGGCCTGCGGGCCCTTCAACTAAACCTATGGTAAGAGTGGCAATCCCGCGATCGCATCTGCCCACCCCCCATCTCATTGAGACAATCTTAAAATCAGGGCAACTCAATCGTCAGGAATATCTTCATTTGGCCTCGATTCTACTGTCTAATCAGAGAGCAACTGAGAACGATCGCCGTCGAATTAATCGCATTTTTGATCATATTTTGGCGGGCCAGGTCAAACTTACTGATTAAACGCACCCCGCAAAGGTAAAAATCCCGACTTCTCAAAAATTTTGGGAACCTGGATACAGAGCAACTTCCGAAACTACTGGAATGAAAAAGATTTCACTCATCGTTAGCGATCTATCCCAGAGTGGCGTTGGTCGGTGGGGTGGGGGAGCCGTTCGCCCCTTTTTGCTGAGTCAGGCGTTGAGAAAGATTGGACACGAGGTTGAAATCGTTGGCTTTGTCTTTGAGGGACACGCTCACGCCACCTTCACATCTGAGATTCCGATCAAAGTAATTCCCGCAAAACCCTATCCCGCTTTTTTTGCCAACGCCAAACAGCTACTCGACCAGATTGACGGCGATATGCTCTACGCCTACAAAACCAAGCTGACGAGTTTGGGGCTGGCACTGCTCAAAAAAGGACGGAGCAATCGCCCGGTGATTTCAGACATCGACGATTGGGAAATGAGTTGGCATGGGGGCGATCGCTGGCAATACCGTCCCAACATTCGGCAATTTGCTAAAGACTTGCTCAAATCAGACGGAGCGCTGCGAAACCCCGATCATCCTCTCTACCTCCAGTGGGCGGAGCAGCTTGTTTCTCGTGCCGATGTTGTCACCGTTCATACAGAAGCCATGCAGAAACGGTTTGGGGGCATTTATATTCCCAACGGCAAGGACACGACGCTGTTTGACCCCGATCGCCACGATCCTCACGTTAGCCGCGATCGCTATGGTCTTTCTGAGTATCGAATTTTGATGTTTCCAGGTGCGCCTCGTCCCTACAAAGGGCTAGAAGACGTGTTGACCGCTCTGGATTTGTTGAATCAGCCCGATTTGCGATTAGTCATTGTGGGCGGCAGTCCCTACGACGACTACGACAATCAACTGATCGAGAAATGGGGACGCTGGATCATCAAGCTGCCCAAAGCCTCCTACGAATCGATGCCCGAAATTGTCTCGGCGGCTCATGCGATCGTGATTCCTCAACGGGATGACCCAGCGACGACGGCCCAATTTCCGCTCAAACTGACTGACGGGATGGCGATGGCAAAACCCGTTCTATCAACCACGGTAGGCGACGTGCCCAAAATTTTAGGAGACACCGGATATCTCGTTGCGCCCAGTTCTCCAGAACAATTGGCTGACAAAATTTCCTGGATTTTTCAACATTTAGAGGAAGCCACCGAGCAGGGACGACGCGCTAGAGAACGATGCGTCAAACACTACAGCGTGGATGCGATGGCCACCATTTTATCAAGCATTATTTCAGACTTTTAGAGCAATTGATTTGTGAAAAAACTGTTGAATCGAATTCAAAATAAACTGTACTGGCTTCAAAAATACGAATCTCCTGCGTGGCTGTGCTGGTTTCAGTATCTAGGGCTGGCGGTGAGCAGTCCGGCGATCGCCCTTTCTCAAAAATCGGCTCTCATCGTCTCTCCTCACCAGGATGATGAAACCCTTGGCTGTGGGGGATTGATCGCCCTCAAGCGAGAACAGGGAACCCCCGTAAAAATTGTATTTGTCACCGATGGGGCGGCTTCTCATCTCTGGCATCCCAACTTTAAGTCGGGCGAAATTGCTCCAATCCGCAAACAGGAGGCGCTAGAAGCCCTATCCATTTTGGGCGTTGAGGCAGATCAGATTCACTTTCTCGACTACCGAGACGGCAAGCTGAGATACACAACAGACAGCGATCGCCAACGAGCCACCGATCAGTTAACCCAAATTATTCACGACTTTCAACCGGGTGAAATCTATGTCACTCACCGTCACGATCGCAGCGCCGACCATGAAGTGACTCACACATTAGTTAAGAAGGCGATCGCAGCGTCAGGACAAGCGATCGAGTTGTTTGAGTATCCGATTTGGATTCTTTGGAAAACGCGGCTCTTTCAAGAAGTCAAGCTATCTGAATTAGCGGGTGCCTGTCGCCTCTCGATCAAGCCCGTCCAACTTAAAAAGCGACAAGCCCTGGAAGCCTATCGCTCTCAATATTTGCCGATCGATGCAGATGGCGGAAAGGTCTTGCCTCATGGCTTTTTAAGGCGGTTCTTTTTGCCCTATGAAGTGTTCTTTAAGGTCGATCGCTGATCGCTAAGTTGCTTTAATTTTTCGCTTTGGTGTTTGAAATCTTCGGTGTCTGGAATCTTCGGTGTTTAGATCTTCTGCCCTCAAGCTACCAATTTTGGAGGACTTCAGAACTTTAAGGGGGATTCTGTGACTTGTAACCTTAGCAAACAGCTAAACAGGTAAACCACTTCTCCAACGTCTGAGCATGGCTGGCGCACGGGATAGAAATAGCTTTAGAAAAGCCTTCGTATTCTCCATGCCTGGATATTTTTGGAGAAAGTGGGCGATCGCGGGCACACTCAACCACACGCCGTTCGCCTTCTCTAAATGCTGTACTAGCTCCATCCCATTTAGCGGTTTTGCCAATCCGTCCATTAGCTCCAAACGATCTGGCAAGCTGTTGGGATGAGCCTCCGGATCAAATCTAAAATTAATCCAATCAGGCTCCGCACCTCGATAAGTCTTAGCTTCTGGGTGTCCAAATCCAATGTTTTTGACAAACGAAACTTTGGGCGTAATGTGAACTAAATTGTGTGACAGCGCATTCAGCGTCATCGTGATCACCCAATCTGTCTGACGATTTTTTTCGATAAAAAACTGATTTAACAACGTATGTTTCGTCTGAATCGTGGCTGGAATCTGATAGTAATTCTGGAATGGATTTGACCCCTGGGGCTGACTTGCTAAATTGAGTTTCTTCCAGCGATCGCTCCACATCCCAAACCCCAACGTAAACACCCGATTGGAGACGATAAAATCTCGATCGATCAGCGGTTCCAACTCATTCGGAAAGTTGGCAAAGGCCGACACCGACCCAATTTGAGGATAATTTCGGTAAGCTTCTAGTAATCGACACACTCGGTCATAAAACCCCGGATTGGGCACCACATCGTCTTCTAGATAGATAAACGAATCATAGCGATCGCTCACTTCCGTCAGGGCAGCCACTACATTGCGATCGCAGCCCAGATTCTCAGGACGCACCACAATCTCAACCGGAATTTTTTGTGAGAAGTCCTTTAATAAAGCAACACATTCATTGATTAAGAGTTCATCTTTTGGGCTTCTTGCTCCATCCACAAAGGCTAAGATCTGTTGCGGTGACAAAGACTGTTGGCTAATCGCCACGAGCACCTGCTGCAAAAGCTCAGGACGAGTAAACGCAACCAACACGATCGGAGGTAACAAATCAGGAAGCGGAACGTCATCCAACAAGTGCGGAAGTTTGATCAAATCCTGGTTCATATCGACCTTACTGAGAGACTACAGACTCAAAATACCCATTCCCCGGCTCCACTTCCCCAATTCCGCTCTACAAAGTCGCCACCAGGGTAATCTGCAACAATCTGACTCGTCCGGATTCGATCCGCGATCGCAGTTTAAGAATGAAGGAGCCACGTGCCTTTTTCTACTTTCCCCCCTCCTCACCTTCAGGAAAAGGGCGCTCGATCGCCGTATCCTCTCTCATCCCTGGCTCTTGAAGTTGTTTTACTCAACCTGATCGACTTCAAGTCATGACGGGATAAATAAAAAAGACCCGTGCCCCAACGGTTGTCAAACTTTACTTGCTGTCTATCTGGAAATTGTGCATGTCCCCCAACAAGCTGCTCCTCAACTTTGCCCTTCGTTATCCAACCTGGATTGTTGCCACGATCGTTTTGGGATTTTCGGGAGCCTTGTTCAACGGCGTGAGTACCGTTCTGATTGTCCCGGTAATTCTGGGATTTCTAGGACAACAAGTCAATTTTAGGGGCGCACCGCCCGTCTTGCAGCCTATTTTTTCTAGACTGGATGGCAGTGCAGGCAGCAGTCATGCTGGAATCATGCTGGGCTTGATTTTGCTGGCAATCTTGCTCAAAAACATAACTGGGTATGTGGGTTCTCTATCCTCCAGTCACCTATCTCGCGCTCTGGTCAACGACATCCGTAACGAAGGGCTGAAGCTACTTCTGGATGTAGATTTAGACTTCTACGTCAAAACTAAAGTGGGCGACTTGATCAATCGTCTCGGTGCAGAAGTGGCTCAAGCGGCGGGTGCCATTCGGACTGCGATCAATATGATCACAACGGTGGCAACTGTTTTGGTGTTTGTCGCCCTGTTGTTGGCGATTTCCTGGCAGTTGACATTAGCCTCGACCGCACTGTTGTTTTTGGTGTCGCTCGCCAATCACTACTTTGTCAAACGCGCTCAGATTTATGGGCGAGAACTTTCAGAGCAGTCCAGAGAATATTCGGTTGCGCTACTCGAAATTCTCAACGGTATCCGTCTTGTCAAAGCCACAGGTCACGAAGCTCAAGAACATCGCAAACTCAACCAACTGATTCATCGGCGTGAGAAAGCAGAATTTCAGTCTCAGGCGAATACTGCACTGGTTGGCCCTATCAACGAGATGGCAGGGATTCTTACGGTGCTGGCGATCGTCATTCTGGGTCAGCTTTTCTTTCGCGACCAGATGGCTTCCCTTTCAACAGTTTTGCTCACCTATTTGCTGCTGCTGTTTCGACTGCTGCCCTTTGTGAGTCAACTCAACAGCATTCGCAGCAGTTTTGCCAGCACGTCTCCTAGCGTCGCGATCGTGCATGATTTTTTGCGCCGAGACAACAAGCCGTTTATGAAAAGTGGTTCCCAGGCTTATCGCCCAATTCAAGAAGGCATTCGATTTGAGGAGTTGTCTTTTGCCTATCCCGGTCACGAAGATCTGGTGCTCAACAACATCGATCTGTGGCTGCCCAAAGGCACAACCCTCGCCCTCGTCGGATCTTCTGGTGCCGGAAAGTCCACCTTGGCGGATTTGCTGCCTCGATTTTATGACGTGACAAGTGGACGCATTACGATCGACGGCACCGACCTCAAAGACTTTGACCCACGCGACCTGAGACGCTCAATGGGCATTGTTAGCCAGGACACCTTTTTGTTTAACGACTCCGTTCGCAACAACATCGCCTACGCTCGCCAGGATGCCACCTACAACGATGTGATCGAGGCCGCAAAACGCGCCAACGCTTACGAATTCATCATCAAACTGCCCCAGGGGTTTGAAACCACGATCGGCGACCGAGGTGTCATGCTTTCTGGGGGACAGCGACAACGACTGGCGATTGCGCGTGCCCTATTGCGAAACCCCGACATTCTGATTCTTGACGAAGCCACAAGTGCGTTGGATACCGTCTCTGAACGATTGGTACAGCAGGCATTGGATGACTTGAGCCGCGATCGCACCACGTTAGTCATCGCACACCGTCTCTCCACGATTCAGAAAGCGCACCAGATTGCCGTTCTCGACAAAGGGCGAGTTGTCGAAGTTGGCTCCCACGCTGACCTGTTACGCAAAGGGGGCTACTATGCGCGGCTCCACGACATGCAGTTTTCTGACAAAGAGCGGAAAAATCACGATCTGCTGACTCAGATTTCTTACGAACTGCGAACTTCGCTCAACTCGATGATTGGGTCACTGCGATTGGTGGTCGATGGTGTAATCGACGATGCAGACGAGCGAACTCGCTTTACTCAAGACGCTTATCAGTCCGCCCTACATCTGGTCAAAGAATTGGAGACGCTAGAGTCCTCAAACCAACAGACCGTGGAATCTGCGCCTCAACCCCGCGTCACAGAGGTCAGTTAGCGGCCCACCTCTTTTTGAATTTCTCAATTTAGTGGATTAGTCATCAAATTGGTCGAAGCACATGAGTCAGGACATGAGTAAAAAAATTGTTGGTATGTTGAGCAGCTATGCAGGGCTAAATCCAAGTCCGAGCGATTGGCTGTGGCAGCAAACTCCCTACCCGTTTGGTCAGTGGGGCAATATCCAAATTCAGGCCCCGGCAACGCAGCCAGATTTTTTGCTGATGTATCAGTTTGATTTTCCGCGATCGACTCCCCAACCCTCCTGGCGCGACAAATTTCGCAAGCAGACCTCCCCGCCAGACATCTCGTCCCAACTGCGCGGTGTCCCCCAAGAGCGAATCATCTATCTGCTCCGAGAACCGCCTCTAGAGGAAGTCATTCACGCCAACCAATGGAACTATCAGCAAGCAGAACAATACTGCGGTTACGTATCTGGGCCCGATGATTTTGCGCCTGTCCCTGACTACATGCCTGCCATCTGGTACGTCCACAACTCGTTTCGCGAACTGAACGAAATGCCCGTCCCCGAAAAGATTCGCCCCTGTAGCTGGATCACGTCAGGCATCAGCCGCACCGAAAACCACCGCAAACGACTAGACTTTCTTCGCCTGCTGCAATCTAATCAATTGCCCTTTGACCTATACGGACGGGGACTTCCGGACTGGGCGCACACAACGGGCAGAGTCAACAGCAAATGGTACGCGATGTCACCCTACCGCTACAACCTGGCGATCGAGAACTACGCCGACAATGATTGGTATGTGAGTGAAAAACTCTGGGATTCGCTGCTCTGCTGGTGTTTACCGATTTACTACGGCGGTTCGGCGGCCGACAAGCTCCTCCCTCCGGGCAGCTTTCTACGGTTGCCCAGTCTTGACGAAAAAGGGCTGTCCTACATTCAAGAAGTCACCGCCACTCCTGATGCCTGGTATGAAGCCAAGGAAGCGATCGCCGAAGCCAGACAAATTATCCTCCATAAGCTCAACCTTCTAAACTGGCTCTCCGACTACACCCAAAAATTCTAGTTCACCCCTCATCCCTCATCCCTTTTATGAACGGAATCTGTACCCTCGCCAATGATTACGTTTACGAGCAGCTAGTTGCTCTCCTCAACAGCATCGAAGCCATTATGGGGTCAGACTTTCCGGTCTGTGTCTATCCTTACGACAACAACACCAGTCGGATTGAGATGGAAATCGCCAAAAGACCTAATGTTCAGCTTTATCAAGATCAGGAATCGATCGACCGCTGGGATCGCTACGTTAAGCAAATTTGGGATAGCCATCCAACGGCTCAACAACAGTGGCAAAAACACAGTTTGGAGCGCTACCATCGCATCGGCACTCATCGGCGATTTTGTGCATTTGACGGCCCGTTCGATCAGTTTCTCTACATGGATGCAGATACGCTGTTGATGGGAGATATAACCCCCATTTTTGAGCAATTAAATCATCACGATTGGGTGGTTTACGACTTCCAATATCGAGATATTGATCACGTTTACGAGGCGGCTTCTCGCCAACTTCAAAAGGTTTTTTCAGCAGAAAGACTCAACGCTGAGATTTTTTGCTCTGGACTTTATGCCGCAAAAAAGAATACGTTTAGTGCCGAAAGGTTGGACTGGCTGCTGAAGAGTCTGCAAAGTGGAGAAGCAGAAGTCTTGTATTGCATGGCACCAGACCAGACGATTCTCAATTACATGGTGATGCGATCGCAGCTTTCTATTTACAACTTTGCTTTACAGTTACCAACCGACCAAAAAACAGGTTGCTGTGTCACTTCGCCTCATTTTTCAGAACAAGATCACATTCTGTATGATCACGGCAAGCGACTAGTTTATATTCACTACATTGGATTGTCCTCTAGTCTATTTCGCAATCTTTGTTCAGGTGAAAATGTTGACTTTCCCTACCGAGATTTATTCCTCCATTATCGCTACCTTAACGAGCCTGAAAATAGACCTGTCTTCAACACCTCACCCATCCCTTACCACCCACCCTCACCGCCCAGTTTAGTCAGTCGGGTTCTCGAAAAAATCAAGTTAGTTGCACAAGGAGTTCAGTCATGAGTCGTGGAATTTACATTACTGCAAACGATAAAGTAACGGATCACGCGATCGCTCTCATCAATAGCATTCGCATCCACGATGTAGAAACACCGATCGTGCTAATTCCCTATGACGACAACTATCACACGGTTGCAGAAATTCTCAAGCAGCGTCATGGCGTTGAGGTTTACAAGGATTTGGAGTTTATCGATCGCTTGTCGAAGCGGCTTCATGAAGCTTTTGGCAGTGACTTTTTTGCGCGTCCTAACCAGTTTCGCAAGCAGGCTTGTTGGTTTGGTGAGTTTGATGAGTTTCTCTACATTGATACCGATATTGTTGTATTCGAGAAGATCATCGACAACCTAAATTACTTTTCTGAGTATGATTTTCTCTGCTGTGACTATCAGCATTTGGGAGGAATCAAAAACGTCTTCACCTCCAAAGTGGTCGAGGAAAACGTCTTTACCGAAAGTGATTTGAAAGATATGTTTAACGGTGGATTTTGGGCTTCCAAAAAAGGATTGGTTTCTGAACAAGAAATCTACGAAACCTTTGCGGAATGTGCAGCCCATCCTGAATATTTTGACTTCTCTCAAAAGACTTCTGACCAACCAATTATCAACTACATGATTTTGAAGCGCATTGCCCGCCGATTCAACATCATTCGTAGACCCGGTGGAGCACCTGGAAACTGGGGAGGTACCAGTCATTTTACTCGGACTGAAAACTACCAATTAGTTGATCCTAGCGTTGATCAACCTTTGCAATATTTACATTGGGCAGGCATTCGGATTCAGCCAAGTTGCCCCTATTGGGATATTTGGGAGCATTACCGCTATCTGCATGAAGAAAAGCCTTTAGTAGAAGCGACCCTAGCCCCCAAAAAGCCCGGTTTTTTTCAACAGATTGTCAGCAAAATTAAGCGTTAGATTTCACTAAAATTTAGGGTGTTTGTTTGTCGATCGAGTTGCCCCCTTAGATCTTGAAACCTACGATTTCTTCTACTTTTGAGTGTTCCTGCGGTTCACAAATTCAGCTTATCTATTTAGGGTAGATTGAGGAATGGCGACCGTGTGGGCACAACGTTTTAGATTAGAACCTCATCTATTAGCAGAAACAAACATGGTTACAAGTATCGTCACAGGCGCAGCAGGATTTATTGGATCTCATCTGGTTGAGGCATTGCTCGATCGAGGTGAGCGTGTGATCGGCGTTGACGAATTTAACAACTACTATGACCCTGCCCTAAAGTGGAAAAACGTGTCCAATTTCACAGATCACCCCAACTTTAAGCTGGTTGAGGGAGACATTCAGTTTCTTGATTGGCAGTCGCTTTTAAGAGGGGTCGATGTGGTCTACCATCAAGCGGCTCAGGCGGGGGTACGAGCAAGCTGGGGCAAAGGGTTTCGATTTTACACAGAACGCAACATCAGTTCTACACAGGTCATGCTAGAGGCAGCAAAGGATGCCCAAGATCTGAAACGGTTTATCTACGCCTCGACCTCCTCGGTGTATGGCAATGCCGAGGCGCTACCGACCGCTGAAACGATTTGCCCCCAGCCCGTCTCGCCCTACGGCATCACCAAACTCGCGGCAGAAAGGCTATGTGGGCTGTATCACCAAAATTTTGGGGTGCCTTACTGTGCGCTGCGATATTTCACGGTGTATGGCCCGCGTCAGCGTCCTGATATGGGCTTTCACAAGTTCTTTAAGGCGGTTTTAGAGGATCAGCCGATCGCTATCTACGGAGACGGTCAGCAAACCAGAGATTTTACCTTTGTCAGTGATGCGATCGCGGCCAATCTAGCAGCAGAGTCCACTCCTGAAGCGATCGGTGAAGTGTTCAACATTGGTGGCGGCAGTCGGGTTGTGTTGACGGAAGTGATTGATACGATGGAGCAGATTGTTGGTCGTCCAATTCGTCGTGATCACATTGAGAAGGCGATGGGAGACGCTCGACATACGGCGGCGGATGTGTCTAAGGCGCAGAGGATTTTGGGGTATCAGCCTCAAGTTTCTCTTGTAGACGGACTGACAAAAGAATGGGAGTGGGTAAAGGGGCTTTATCAGGGATGAGTGAGAACTTCGATGATCTGTTCCCCCTTTGGGGGTAATCCGCTTCGCGAGAGGGATGAGGGATTTTGCTCTGTATGTTTCAGTCTTAGCTGTTAAATTTCTTTGCTTTTAATTGGATACATTCGATCGCCTGTCGCTGGGTCAAAGAGAAAAAGATGGTCGAAGTCCAGGGTGAGAGAGAGACGATCGCCAAGGTGTAGAGACAGATCAGGATGAGTTTGAACGTTGAGGAATGATCGGTTCCCTGAAGGCAACCTGACTCGAACTAGAGTTTCTCGCCCCAAGGGTTCGATCAGGCTGACTTCGGTGATTAGATGTCCAGCGTCTTGGCTGACTTGCAAATGTTCTGGACGAATGCCGAGATCGAGAGATTGCCCAGAAGCGAGTCTCAGTTTGGCTTGTAGGGCTGTGGGACAGGGGATGGTCTGCCCTTCGATTTGAAAGCCTGAGCCTGTGTAGATGGCTGGCAAAAGATTCATCGGAGGACTGCCCAAGAAGGTGGCAACCATCCGATTTTGGGGTAGGGCGTAGATTTCTTGAGGGTCGCCAATTTGCTGAATGGTGCCGCGATCGAGAATAACAATCTGATCTGCCAGCGTCATCGCTTCGACTTGATCATGGGTGACGTAAATGGTTGTGATGCCAACGCGCTGATGAAGTTGTTTGAGTTCTGATCGAGTGCCGTCACGTAGTTGAGCATCCAGGTTAGACAACGGTTCGTCTAATAAAAAGACTTGAGGCTGACGGGCGATCGCTCTTCCCAGGGCCACGCGCTGTTGTTGACCGCCGGAGAGTTGGCGAGGCTTGCGATCAAGCAGGTGGGAAATTTCTAAAATTCGGGCGACGGTTTCGATGCGTTCTTGCTGCGTTTTGAAGTCGATCTGACGCATCTTCAGCCCAAAAGCAATATTCTCCGCCACCGTCATGTGAGGATAAAGCGCATAGTTTTGAAAGACCATCGCTACGTCGCGCTGCCGAGCAGGAACTTGGTTGACCAGCGTTTCACCGATGTACAAGTTGCCAGAGGTTGCAGATTCGAGTCCGGCGATCGTTCTCAAAACCGTCGATTTGCCACAGCCAGACGGGCCCACCAGCACCCAAAATTGACCATCGGGCACCTCAAAGGTAATGTCAGCGATCGCCACAGATTTGCTAAACCGTCGTGTAATTCCATCTAAGCGAACACTGGCCATAGGGTGAAATGAATAAGGAACCGTAGACTCTGGGCTGCACTCTGCGTTTTTCTAGGACTAGCACTCTTTTGAAGAGGACGTAGCGTTCACAGAAATAGACTTAATAATTTCTGCAATCTATCGAAAGGGGCGTTAATTTATTACGATAAGAAATTAAATTGCTAAAACTACTTTGGTAAATTGAATACTTTGTCAACATCTGCTCAAAGGTTAAACCATTTACAGATTCTCATCGTTGAAGATGAAGCCATCACCCGCACCGCTCTCATGGTACTACTAGAGCGTCAGGGTGCCACTGTGCTTGCGGTTGGCTCTGTCAAAGAAGGACTCCAGGCATTAGAAACCTTCTTTCCCGATGTGCTTTTGAGTAATATTCGGCTACCCGACGGCATTGGTGCAGGAGTTTTGCAGCGGTTGCGTGATCGCGATTCCAAAATAGGCCAATTTACGCCCGCGATCGCTCTGACAGGCGAAACTCTAGAAACCGTCCGCACCGATCCGTCTCTAGCAGGCTTTCAGGTCTATTTGTCAAAACCCTTTGATGCCACAACCCTGATTACTGCAATCATCGGCTTGAGTGAAGAAGGAAAGCGTTCTGATTCTTAATTCCACTCTCCTCACTCCTCACTCCTCACCTCCGACATGCCCCAATACATTCTCAAACGCCTCCTCGGTCTGCTGCCTGTCTTGTTTGGCATCACTTTCGCTGTATTTTTGCTATTGCGGCTGATTCCTGGAGATCCGGCGATCGTCCTGGCAGGCGAACGAGCCACTCCCGATCAGATCACGGCTTTAAGAGAACAGTTGGGTCTCGACAGACCGTTAGACCAGCAATACTTTGCCTTTCTAGAAAACATGGTGCGACTAGAGTTTGGCAACAGCATCATTAGCGGCATTCCTGTGATAGATGAAATTCGTAGTCGTTGGGCGGCGACCTTTGAATTGTCGATCGCGGCCATGCTCGTGGCGATCGTTCTAGGAATCCCATCTGGCGTTGTGGCAGCGGTTCATAAAGATCGTCTAGTGGATAATCTGCTAATGAGTGGGTCGCTGATTGGGGTTTCGCTGCCTGTCTACTGGTTGGGGTTGTTGATGGTCTATTTGTTCTCTATCACGCTGAAATGGCTGCCTCCGAGTGGGCGGATCAGTGTCGAGACTGGATTTTCGTTTCAGCCCATCACCGGATTTTATGGGTTGGATGCATTGTTAAATCTGAATCTATCCGTCCTAGCGGATGTGCTGTCGCATCTGATCTTGCCAGCTTTGACTCTGGGAACCATTCCGCTGGCGATCGTTGCCCGCATCACTCGCAGCGCCATGCTTGAAGTTCTCACCCAAGACTACATTCGCACCGCCAAAGCCAAGGGATTGCCCAATCGCTTAGTTGTGTTTCGTCATGCGCTCAAGAATGCCTTGTTGCCGATCAATACGACGATCGGGCTTCAGTTTGGCACGCTGTTGGGTGGAGCGATTTTGACCGAGATAATTTTTTCCTGGCCGGGGCTTGGCTCCTGGGTCTATGAAGGAATTTTGGCGCGAGACTATCCCGTGGTGCAGGGTGGCGTGGTGTTCATTGCCGTCATGTTTGTGGTGATCAATCTGCTGGTTGATATTTCCTATGCCTGGATCGATCCGCGAATTCAGTTCCGGTAAACTGGGCTGAGCGTGGTGTGAGAACTTTAGCAGCGATGAAGCGATTTTTTGAGCAGATTTTCGGACACAAAGCCGTCCAGCGCTTCTCACGATCGACCTCTGGCAAAATTGGACTCGTGCTGACGATCGCTCTTTTTTTGATGGCGCTGCTGGCTCCCATTTTGTATCCCTATAACCCGGCGAGCGATCGCGATTATCTAGCTCGGTTGGCTGCCCCCAGTGGCGCTCATTGGTTTGGGACAGATAGTTTGGGGCGCGATTTGCTGGTGCTGGTGTGGTATGGAATTCGCATGTCGCTGATCGTCAGTCTGGTGTCGGTGAGCTTTGGGGCAACGATCGGGCTGTTTTTTGGATTGCTTGCAGGCTATTTTCGCAGTTGGCTGGAAGTGATTATTGGCTGGGTGACTGACATTTTGCTGGCGTTTCCGCCGATTTTGTTTGCGATCGCGATTGCCACCGTTCGAGAGCCGAGTTTGCAAAGTGTGATAATTGCGGTTGGGGTGGTGCAAATTCCTATCTATGTCAGGCTGGCCCGAAGTGTGGTGTTGTCACTGCGGGAGCAAGAATTTATCCAGGCGGCAAAGGCGTTAGGAGCGACCCCCATGCGGATTATTGGGCGGCACATTCTCCCTGCCAGTCTCGCCCCTCTGGTCGTTCAGGCAACGTTGTCGATCGGCACTGCCACCCTCGAAGCGGCAGGATTGGGCTTTTTGGGACTCGGCCCACCGCCTCCCACCCCAGAATTGGGCACCATGCTGTCGGATGCGTTCAAAGGCGGCTATTCCCTCTCGTCTCCCTGGACAACGCTCTTTCCAGGATTGGTGATCACGCTGATTGTGCTGGCATTCAATCTTTTGGGTGATGGGCTGCGAGATGGGTTAGATCCTCGAAGTTAGGGGACTTCAGACCTTGGACTTTGGACTTTAAACTTTGAACGTTAGAGAATAGGAAGAAGGGAGCAGAACTGTCCCAGGTTCAAGCTGTATTGTCTAGAGTCAAACGTCGAAAGTCTACCGTCTAGAGTCAATCGTCCAATATGAACGAAGCACAAATCAATTCCCTGTTGCAAGAGCTAAAAAATCCTGATCAAGCCGTCCGAGTCCATGCTACCGAAGAGCTTTGGCGATTTTGGTTTATGCAGAAAGGAATGGTCGGGTTTCAGATGCTGCAACGGGCCCAGTCTTTACTCGAAGAGGGTGACACCACCCAAGCCGAAGCCTTACTCACTGAGTTAACCAGCAGCACCCCCGATTTTGTCGAAGCCTGGAACCGCCGCGCCGTCCTGTATTTCACGCTCAAAGAGTACTTCAAAGCGATCGCTGACTGCAAAACTGTTCTGCGGCTGAGTCCCTTTCACTTTGGCGCACTCAATGGTTTGGGTTTGTGCTATGCGGCGATCGGCGACTATCGCGAAGCCATCCAATCCTTTCGAGAGGCGTTAGAAGTGCAACCGTATGCGATCGAAAACCAACGCCTCATCCTAGAATGCACCGCCAAGTTGAGTTAGGAAGGGAAAAGACTCTTCCCCAAAGACTGACTTCTCATCCCTCCTCGCGCAGCGGATTAGGGGGCACAGATCATCGAAGTTCTCCCTCATCCCTCATAAGCCTCCATCGGCAAACACGAGCAAACGAGATTGCGATCGCCAAACGCATTGTCAATTCGTCCCACGGTTGCCCAAAATTTGTTTTCTCGCGTCCATTTGGTTGGGTAGACGGCTTCCTGACGAGAGTAGGGACGGCTCCACTCCTCAGCGACCAGATCGGCGGCAATGTGGGGGGCATTTTTGAGCAGATTGTTTTGGCGATCGACTGCTCCATCTTCAATCGCCCGAATTTCTTCTCGAATGGCAATCATCGCGTCACAAAAGCGATCGAGTTCCTGTTTGGATTCACTTTCGGTCGGCTCAACCATTACGGTTCCGGCAACGGGCCACGAAACGGTCGGCGGATGGAACCCATAATCAATCAGCCGTTTGGCAATATCATCGACCTCAATTTCGGCACTCTTTTTGAACTGGCGCAAGTCGAGAATGCACTCGTGAGCCACCAGCCCATTTTTGCCTTTGTAGAGAACGGGATAGTGATTTTCTAAGCGTTTGGCGATGTAGTTGGCGTTGAGAATGGCGACTTCGGTGGCTTCCGTCAGACCTTGACCGCCCATCAGCGCAATATACATCCAGGAAATTGGCAGAATGCTGGCACTGCCCCACGGCGCGGCGGAAACGGCTCCAATCCCTTGTTTTCCTCCCATCTCGATCACGGGATGCCTGGGTAAAAAGGGCACCAGATGAGCAACGACTCCGATCGGCCCCATCCCCGGCCCACCGCCGCCGTGAGGAATGCAGAAAGTTTTGTGCAGATTCAAATGGCAGACATCCGCGCCAAAATCACCGGGACGACAAAGCCCAACCTGCGCGTTCAGGTTGGCTCCATCCATGTAGACCTGGCCGCCATGAGCATGAACGATCGCGCAAATTTCGACAATCCCTTCTTCAAAAACGCCGTGGGTCGAGGGATAGGTCACCATCAGCGCGGATAAGTTGTCTTGATGCTTTTCGGCTTTGGCTTTGAGGTCAGCGATATCGATATTACCTTCGTCGTCGCAGGCGATCGGCACGACTTGCATTCCGGCCATGACGGCGCTGGCGGGGTTGGTGCCGTGGGCAGATTGAGGAATCAGACAGATGTTGCGGTGCCCTTCGCCTCGCTGCTGGTGGTATTCTCGAATCACCAAAAGTCCTGTGTATTCGCCTTGAGATCCCGCGTTGGGTTGCAGCGAAATGCCTGCGAATCCGGTGATTTCAGCCAGCCATTCTTCTAACTGTTGAAACAGAATTTGATAGCCTTCGGTCTGCTCAACGGGTGCAAACGGGTGAATCTGTCCAAACTCTGACCAGGTGACGGGCACCATTTCTGAGGTGCTGTTGAGCTTCATCGTGCAAGATCCGAGGGGGATCATCGCCGTCGTCAGCGACAGATCCCTGGATTGCAGCCGATACAGATAGCGCAGCAGTTCAGTCTCAGATCGGTAAGTCTGGAAAACGGGATGGGTCAGGTAAGGACTCGTGCGGGTCAAATTTTTGGGAAGCGAGGTGGCAACAGGCAGCAGATCTTCGGGGTTGAAATGGGCGGAATGATCTCCCGCAAAAAGTTGGAAAAGCGCGATCAAATCATCCGTGCAAACCGTTTCGTCGAGAGAAATGCCAAAAGTCCGATCGTTGATCTGTCTCAAATTGATCTGATGGGCGATCGCTCGTCTCGAAATTTCTTCAGCTTGCTGGGTAGAAACTTGTACGTGCAGCGTATCAAAATAGGGTTCAGATCCGATCGTACAGCCCAGTTTTTGCAGTCCCGTCGCCAATAGTTTCGTCATGTAATGGATGCGATCGGCGATGCGTTTTAGCCCTTCTGCCCCGTGGTAGACTGCATACATACTGGCAATCACCGCTAACAGAACTTGAGCCGTACAGATATTGCTGGTGGCTTTGTCACGTCGGATGTGTTGCTCACGAGTTTGCAGAGCGAGACGCAGGGCGGGCTGTCCCTGACGATCTTTTGACACGCCGACGATGCGGCCGGGGATTTGTCGCTTATAGGCTTCTCTAGTCGCAAAGTAAGCTGCGTGAGGGCCGCCGTATCCGAGCGGAACGCCAAACCGTTGAGTGTTACCGACTGCGATATCTGCGCCAAATTCTCCCGGCGGTTTCAGCAAGGTCAAACTGAGTAAATCTGCGGCAACGGTGACAATCGCTCCTGATTCATGCGCCCGATCGCAAAATGCCTGATAGTCATAAATTGCGCCGTCTGTCGCTGGATATTGCAGCAGTGCCCCAAAGATCGGCGTGTCGAAGGCAAACGTTTGATGGTCGCCCACAATCACGTCGATTCCCAACGGTAGCGCTCTGGTTTTGACGACTGCGATCGTTTGAGGATGACAAGCCTCTGACACCCAAAAAGATTTCGCCTTGGTTTTGCCCACTCCATAACTCATTGACATCGCTTCGGCGGCGGCAGTCCCTTCATCTAACAGAGACGCATTGGCGATTTCTAGCCCCGTCAGGTCAATCACCATCGTCTGAAAGTTGAGCAACGCTTCTAATCGACCCTGCGCGATTTCGGGCTGATAAGGCGTATATTGCGTGTACCAACCGGGGTTTTCGAGAATGTTGCGCTGAATCACGGGCGGCGTAATGCAATTGTGGTAGCCCATGCCGATAAAGGAGCGAAAAATCTGATTTTGGCTGGCGATCGCCTTCAACTCAGTCAACAACTCATACTCGCTGCGGCTGGCTCCAATTTTTAACGGCTGCTGAATCCGAATGCCTTGGGGAACGGCCTTACTAATTAACGCTTCCATTGAGTCTAAGCCCAACTCACCCAACATCTGCTGAACTTCGGAGGGGCGAGGGCCAATGTGGCGATCGACAAAGCGATCGGTGTAAGCCAACTGATCCGGCGTTGAAGTAGGGCGACCCCTTGCGGGTAACTCGAAGAGATCGCCGTTAGAAAAGCTTTGAGAAACCACGGCATTGCCTTCAGACCGACTCAATTCAACCGTGGAGTGTGCTTGGGTGAGAGGCTCAGACATAGGTGAGTTTACGGGTTGGAGTGAATAAATCGAGCAGTTTCAGGAGGTGAAGCACAAATGAGTGCTTATCCTAGAGCCAGTCTTTATATTTTGCAACAATCAACCCGTTAGCTGCACGATCAAGTGTGAAAGGATGATGAAGTTAAACCGTGAAATCTCGTAAATTTTGTCAGCGATTTTGCTGCTCAAACAGTTTTTCCATCATCTGAGCCTGACGATCGACCACTGTCACTAATCGAGTAATGTTATCCGTCAGTTTTGCGATGTTTTCTGCTTGCTGTTGGGCGGTCAATTTGATGTCGGTCAATCCCTCTGTCAATCGCCCGATTTGGTCAGTGACCATTTCTAGATTTTCGGTAATGTGAGCAAGCTGTCGGTTTGTCTCATCCTGCTGTCTGTCATTCATCATCTGTTTTAGCGTCGGTTTGGTAAAGTTTTTTCGCTTCGTTATTAAGCGCTTCTGCCCCCCAACCCCTCATTCTGGGGGACTTTATGACAACTTCGCTTCAAAATTTCGAGCTTCACCTTTTTACGCGCCTTCGACTTGCGATCGATAGTCCTCTGCTGAGAGTGCATCGTCCAAACTGCTCGGATCGTCGATTTTCACTTTGATCAGCCAACCTGCGATGTAAGGATCGTCTACCAGGTTTTCGGGAGTCTCTACCATGTCTACATTGGCTTCGATCACGGTGCCTGTGACGGGTGACTTCAAATCTTCGACGGCTTTGACCGATTCAACAGTGCCAAAACTCTCGCCTTGTTCGACTGCGCTTCCTACGTCGGGCAGTTCTAAAAACACGATGTCGCCCAGTTGGTCGATCGCAAATGCACTAATGCCAACGGTGGCAATGTCGCCTTCTAGCCGAGCGTATTCATGGGTGTCGAGATATTTCAGATCTTCGGGATATTCCAGTGCCATTTGAGTTCCTGTGCGATCGCCTAATTCAAACTGTCTCAAAAAGTTTACCGCTTCCACTTTACAGCGTCACTGGAAATCAAGATTTGGGTGGAGAAAGATTTTGAATGAGGCGATGAGCGCCAATCACCGCAGCTACACGCACAAAGTTTGCCTGGGTAAAGCCAAAGATCCGCGATTTTGCAGCAGACTTGACCAACAAATTTAGTTTGCATGGCAGGGAGTCCTCTTCGCCAAAGCCAAATGCCCTCCTTTAGAAAACCTCCGAACCACGCTCTCAACTTGCGGAAACAATCCGTTTTAAGACGACGATCGCGTCAGTACCTAAAATTCATTAGTTTGGGATGCTGTGCGGCGGCGATCGGGTTGTTCTTAAATTTGTTCTTTTTGGCCAGTTCTCCAGTCAGCGCCAAGATTCCCAACACGATCGCGCCCGCAATTTTCTTTAAACAGACCAGCGTCTCTAATCAATCTGATCAATTAGTGCAGTTGGGTACAACCCATTATCAAGCAGGACAATTTGCAGACGCGATCGCAGCTTGGCAGCAAGCCGTTCAACATTTTGCAAGTCAGAACGATCGGGCAAATCAGGCGGCTGTCTTGAGTAATCTAGCAATGGCGCATCAGCAATTAGGGCAGTGGCAAGAAGCGAATCAAGCGATCGCAGACAGTCTGGACTTGTTGGAGAATGGTAAATCTGCTCAAAATTTGATTAAAACTCAATCACTTTTAGGACAAGTTTTAAACATTCAAGGCAATCTACAACTCGCTCAGGGACAACCCCAACAAGCGCTCAAAACCTGGCAAAAAACGGCTGATTTGTTTCAACAAGCGAGCGATCGTTCTGATATGACGCGCAGTTTGATCAATCAGACGCAGGCACTTAGAGCATTAGGCTTTTATCAACGGGCTAAGACCACGCTAGAACAGGTGACTCAAACCCTCAAAGATCAGCCAGATTCACAACTCAAAGCCTCTAGTTTGCTCAATTTAGGAGACGCTCTGCGGCTGATGGGAGCTGTCCGCCAATCCCAAACGGCTCTTCAACAAAGTTTAGCGATCGCTCAAGCATTAAAGTCTCCTTCAGACATCACATTGGCGCTCTTAAGTTTGGGCAATACGCTTCGCACTGAGAAACCGATCGAGGCGCTCAATTACTATCAGCAAGCCTTAGAAACTGCACCGTCAGCAACCCGTGTCCAGATTCAACTCAATCAGTTGCGCTTATTGATTGACACTCACCAACGACCCAAAGCCCAGTCTCTAATTCATCAAATCGAATCGCAGTTAAATCAACTTACGCCCAGTCGGATGACAATCTATGCAACAGTTAATCTTGCTCAAAGTATAACGCGACTGACAACCAGCGAAAAATCAGACGACACAGAAGAGGAAACAGAAGAAACCACGCAAAAAATAGATCCAGAAATCAACCAGCAAGAAAATCAGATCGCTACAAAGAACGCTGTCAAACTACTGGCGATCGCAGCCCAACAAGCCCAAAAAATGAGCGATCAACCCGCAGAATCATACGCACTAGGTTACTTAGGCGAACTCTACGAAAAAAATCAGCAATGGTCAGAAGCGCGATCGCTGACCGAAAAAGCATTAGTTCTCGCGCAAATGAGCAACGCCGCAGATATCACCTATCGTTGGCAGTGGCAGCTAGGAAGACTACTCAATGCCCAGGGACAGACCCAAGCCGCGATCGCCACCTACACCGAAACCATCAAAACCCTCAATTCGATTCGTCAAGATCTGGTTGCCAGCAATTTGGATATGCAATTCTCGTTTCGGGAAAGTGTAGAGCCTGTGTATCGTCAGTTTGTCGGACTATTGTTACAACCTAGTGTCACCAGTCAAGAAAATCTGCGAAAAGCCCGTGAAGTCATCGAATCGCTGCAACTCGCCGAACTTGATAACTTCTTTCGAGAATCTTGTTTGAGCGATCGTCCCACTCAAATCGACTACATCGACTCAACGGCTGCCGTTATTTACCCGATCGTTCTGAAAGATCGACTAGAAGTGGTTCTTTCGATCGCGAATCGACCCTTACGTCACTATGCAACCAACCTTTCTCAACCTGATTTAGACAGCCTTTCTGATCAGATGCGCTACTCGCTCAGACGCACCTCTCTGGAAAAAGAACGGTTGGCGATCGCTCAAAAAATCTACGATCTGCTGATTCGTCCCGCCGAGTCAGACTTGACCAACGCAGGCATCAAAACGCTGGTTTTTGTCCCCGATGGCTCGCTCAAAAATATTCCGATGGCGGCTCTGCACGATGGTCAGCAATACTTAATTGAGAAATACGGCATTTCGATCGCACCCGGACTGCAACTCCTTGATCCTCGGCCGCTTGCTCCCAGCCAGCTTCAGGTTTTGGTTGGGGGATTGAGTGAGTCGAGACATGGCTTTATTTCGCTGCCCGGAGTCGAAACTGAAATTTCTCAAATCAAGTCCGAAATCCCGGCTCAAGTGCTGCTCAATCAGAAATTCACTAGCGCCAGTCTGCAACAACTCATCGAGAAAACGCCTTTCCCCGTGGTGCATTTGGCCACACATGGACAATTTAGCTCCAACGCTGAGGAAACCTTTGTCTTGGCATGGGATCATCCCATTACTGTCAAACAGCTTGGCGAATTGCTCCAGCGCAGGGCACAAGAAACCCAACACCCGATCGAGTTACTTGTCTTGAGTGCTTGCGAAACGGCCGATGGCGATCGTCGCGCTGCATTGGGATTGGCCGGAGTGGCGGTGCGATCGGGGGCACGCAGTACAGTTGCTTCACTTTGGGCGGTCGATGATCAAGCGACATCTGCCTTTATGACTGAGTTTTATCAAGCGCTGGCTCAACCCAACATGACCAAAGCCGAAGCGCTGCGTCACGCTCAACAAATCATCTTGAAACAGCCTGGGTTGCGTCATCCCTACTACTGGGCACCCTTTGTCCTCGTTGGCAATTGGCTTTGAGCCACACAGTTTTTTTAGCAGAACAAGCCGTGGAACTACAGAAATCTAGATCGTTTGTGAGGATCTTCAAATGGCAAGTTTCTAGTCATGAGTTCTTAGGAGATTTCCTTTAATAAATCTACCTGTCCGTCTCCAATGGGAGTTCTGAAAGTCAAAGTTTCCAGAATTGGGGGGTTTAGAGGGCTTCCCAAGATTGGTCACTTCTCTGCTAGAAATCTCCTTAGCCTTTGATTGACAACTAATCACTAACGGCTAAATTCTCACCATTTAAATAGGATAGCTGTAGTAGAAATCCCATTCTCAGCGCCTAAGTTTATCTGAGCAAATCAAATTGAATTTGGGCACAACTTAAGTAATCTACAAACCTGCTATCTAAGGGATTCCTGCATTATGACTTGCAAAACTCCCCAGTTTTTTGCGCTGTTCTCAGCGACGATCGTTCTATTCCCTTCTGTTTTCGTTCCTCCGGCTCAGGCAAGATTTGGCTTTGAACCGCCCAAAGGACAGCCCGCCCCAGCCGTCACTGTAGGAGGAGGACGACGAGGCGGAAGTCTCTGTCAAAAAGCGCCCGGACTTTCGAGTGCGCCGCCCCTGGTCAAATCGCTGGCAAACTCTCTCACGCCGCTGGTACCTGTCAGCAAACTGGGGTTAACGGTGTCCGATCGCCCCACTTTTCTAGTCTATGTGCCTCAGAGTGCTGCAAAAGCCGTGGAGTTTACACTAGAAGATCAAGCGGGCAATGGTCTATATCAAACTCGTGTAGCCGTTACCAACGCCGCCAGCATTGTCAGCATCACCCTACCTGCCACCGGCCCCTTATTAGCACTTGGCAAAGACTATAAATGGTCAGCCTCGGTAATCTGCAAGTCTCCCAAACCTGGAGATCCTTTTGTAGAAGGGGTTGTGCGCCGAATTCAGCCGGATGCTAGGTTAAAAAATCAGTTGGCAGCAACTAAAGGACTCGATCGCGTAGCCCTACTCGCCAAGTCTGGAATCTGGCATGACACCTTGGCCGATTTGATCACCCTCAGACAATCGCAACCCAACAACACTCAATACACAGTCGCCTGGCAAGACTTGCTAAAATCCGCAGATTTGGATGCGATCGCGGCGGCTCCCATTCGCGCCTCAAAGTAGCTCTTTAGTCCTCATAAGCAGGTGTGTTCGGTGTGATCCGTGACGCACCTTTTTAGTATCTTTGTCCCCGATCGTTTCTAGCTTTAGCTCTATGAATCAAGTTTCTCTGCGATCGCTCCTCAGTATTCTGGCTACAAATTTGGCGATCGCTAGTTCTGTTCAGGCGCAGATTATTCCTGACAATACCCTTCCGGTTAACTCTCTAGTGGAGCAGAATTGTACCGCTTGCACGATCGAGGGAGGAACGATCCAGGGAGCCAATTTGTTTCATAGTTTTCGGGAGTTCTCGATTCCTACGGGCGGAGTGGCGTTTTTTAACAACGGGTCGCAAACTCAGAATATTTTCACCAGAGTTACCGGAACGTCGGCCTCCAGCATCGATGGACTGATCAAAGCCAACGGCACCGCCAATCTATTTTTTCTCAATCCCAACGGCATTATATTTGGCCCCAATGCTCGATTAGAACTGGGTGGCTCGTTTCTAGCCAGTACTGCCAACCAACTTCAGTTTGACGGAGGCGAATTTAGTGCGATCGCGCCGCAAATCCCATCGGTGCTAAAGGTCAATCTCACGCCAGGGTTGCAGTATGGCACTCAGCAGCGCAGCATCGTCAATCGAGGCAATCTGACCACCGGACAAAATCTGACCTTGGCATCCAACAATTTGGAGTTACAGGGACAACTTCAAGCAGGCGGAAACCTGACGCTTTTGGCCACCGACACCTTGCAAGTGCGGGATAGTGCGATCCCCTTTGTCGCTCGATCAGGCGGAAATCTCCTGGTTCAGGGAAATCAGAAGGTCGATATTTTTGCCTTAAATCATCCCGCAAGTGGCTTTTTTGCAGGTAGGGATCTGACGTTGCGGAGCGCCCATCCGATCAACGGGGATGCTCATTATCGCAGTGGGGGCAACGTGCGGTTTGAGAAACTGGATGGTCATTTAGGAGCGCTCTTTAGCCCAACTGATCCGACGATCGTGGCTGATGGTGATGTCAGCCTGGACAGCTATACAGGGGCTTCTCTTCATATTTTTGCAGGCGGCAGCGTCACAATTTCAGGCGATATTTTCATTACTGCACCTGACCCAAACGATATTTTTGGACAGCTCTCGATCGCGCTTTCTAACGGGACAGAAATCACACTCGACGGGAGTGCAGAAACGGTACTCGACATTCGGGCGGGAATTGATTGGAATCAGCTTAATGGCTCTCCCGGAAATAGCACATTTGGCAACGTCACGCCCCTGCCAACCTTTGAGACAGCAACCAGTGCAGACATTACTCTGGGTAACCTGGTTACCTCTGCTGGCAAGGTTTTGATCACCAATCGATTTGCGCCAGACCTCACCTTGCCGGGGGGCATGATTCAAGTGGGTGAGATTGATACGACGGCAAATAATGCAGGGGGATTAGTGGCGATCGATTCCCGCGATGGATTGATCGTAAATGGTCAAGTGAAAACTTACGCTAACCTATTTGGAAATAGTGGAGAAATCATCTTTCTAGCAGAAAAAGATATTCTAGTTAATCAATCATTAGATACTTCCACGATTGCAACCGATAGTATTAGTGGAAACGTCATTCTAAGCGCTGGAAATAGCCTAATACTGAACGGGAATATTAACGCTTCGGCATCCGCTTTTAACAGCACCAGTGGGAACGTTACACTACTTGCCAGAGGTGACATTGCGCTGAATGGAGTCGCGATCGACATCTCTTCTAACAGAGACGACTTGACCGCCTATGGAACGATCGACATCGCCTCATTAGAAGGTTCGGTCTTGGTGGGCAACTCGCTGCTCAAGGCTGACAACAATGCATTTGGCTATGCAGGAGATTTGATTGTCAATGCCGCCGATCGCATCGAGATAGATAGCAGCACTCTATTCAGCGAAGGCTATCTAGGACAGATTTTTTTGGGAACTCATCCCGATAATGAAACTTTGCCAGCCGCTAAAACGATCGTGTTGAATAATTCTGATTTGTCTGCCAGCACACCTGTTGATAGAGCGGACGATCGCGACGTGGGTCAGGTCACGCTAAACGCTACAGACGAGATTCAAATCCAAAACAGCAGCGTCAACGCGACAGCCAACTCGTTTGCACAAGATGCTAATGACGGAGGCAGCATCAACATTACAACTAATTTGCTGACGGTGACTCAAGATTCTAGCCTTGAAGCCAGCACCTTTGGCAGCGGCAATGCAGGCAGTATCACGGTAAATGCTCGATCGCTCTTTTTAACCAATGGAGGACAACTTAGAAGCCAAAGCCGCACGGGAGCGACTGGAAATGGCGGAAGCATTACGCTCAACGTTACAGATTCGATTTCATTAACAGGGACAGGATTTGACTTTCGTCCCAGTGCGGTGTTTACGCTGGCGGACTTGCGATCGTTGGGCAGCAGTGGCGACATCATCATTAATACAGGCTCTCTTGAATTGAGAGATGGCTCCGAACTGTTGGCCAACAACTTTGGAGATGGCATGGATGTCAGGGCAGGAGATGTGACGATTAGGGCGACGGGTCGGGTCATTTTAGAAGGATCGCGTCAAAACTCACAAGCATCGGGAAGCGGAATCGCCAGCAATGTCTCTTTTGGAGGGGTTGGTAAACAAGCGGGCACGATCGACCTGCAAGCAGCGGGACTCCAAATCCTCAATGGAGCCTCTATTTCTAGCACCGTTGAAAGAGGGGCCGACGGACAGGGAGGCGATATTATTCTCGACGTTCGTGATCGCGGCATTCCAGGCAGCATCTTGATCGCAGGAGTCAATAACCGCAACGCAAATTCGTCAGGAATCTTTAGCGCCACTCAAGAAACTTCAACCGGGGGCGGGGGAAGCATTACAGTCAATGCAGGAACACTACGATTGAGCGATCGTGGAACGATTAGCGCTGCGACTGAGAATGCTGATGATGGCGGTTTGATTGCACTGAATATCAATGATTTAACCGTAGAAGATGACGCTAAAGTAACTGCTCAAGCCTCTAGTGGCGGCAATGCAGGAAGTATCGTGATTAACACTAGAAATACAAATATTATAAATAACGGTGAGATTGTTGCCACGACATCCGATATTGGGAACGCAGGCGACATCACGATCGAGACTGGCTCTCTGAATGTCAGCAGTAATGCTCAGTTAGCAGCTAGTACACTCGGACAAGGAAACGCAGGAAATATCACCGTCAACGCAAGCGATCACATTAGCGTTCAGCAAGGTGGACAAATTGCCAGCACAGTGCAAACAGGCGCGATCGGAACCGGGGGCAGCCTCAAAATCACAACAGGTTCTCTCTTGATCACAGACGATGGATTTCTAGATGTGGCGACCCTGGGCAAAGGGGATGCGGGAAGTGTCGCGATCGCCGCTCAAGATCAAGTCACCCTCCAGCGAGGCGGCACCATCTACAGCACAGTAGAAGTGGGAGCGGTCGGCAATAGTGGCAATGTCAACCTCACGGCTAAAAATCTCTCGATCAACGGGGGTGCCATTCTCACGTCGGTCGTTGCTGAAACCGCAGGCATTTCAGGCGGACAGGGCAATGCAGGCAACGTGAATATTGAGGTGCAGGAGGCGATCGAACTTTTGGGCGCAGGACGTATCGATAACTCAGTCGGTAAGGGCGCGATCGGGAACGGCGGAACGATCAATATTAAAACCAACAGCCTTTCTGGCCGGGAAGGCGCTCAACTCTCTGCCAGCACTTCAGGACAGGGCAAAGCGGGTGATATTCAAATCAGGGCGCTCAATGCTGTCAACCTCGCAGATCCAGATAGTAGCCTGGTGACCCAAACCAACTCCGATGTCGGACAAGGCGGAACGATTACGATCGCCACCGATCGCTTCCAGATCAGCAACCAGGCAACTTTGAATGCGACGACAACCGCGGCTCCGGGAGGCAGCATTGCAGTCAGCGCCAAAACCGTAGATGCCCAAAGCGGGGGACAGCTTCTCACCACAACGTCTGGGCAAGGTCAGGCAGGCGATATTCGAGTCAATGGCAGCGATCGCGTCACCCTTTCTGGCGATCGCACCGGACTTTTCGCAAACGCAACCCTTAATTCCACGGGCAACGGCGGAAAAATTGATGTCATAACGCCTAACTTTACGCTCACAGAGGGCGCTCAACTATCTGCCAGTACCTTTGGTCAAGGGAATGCGGGAAATATTACGATTGAAGCGGTCAACGGTTCCGTCAACATCTCTGATCTGAATAGTGGATTGGTCACGCAAACCAATTCTGACACCGGAAAGGGTGGAGAAATCAGAATCGAGACAGATACGTTTCAAATTTCGAGAAACGCTACCCTGAACGCGACCGCAACGGCCAAAAGTCCGGGAGGCAGCATTACGGTGAATGCGAACAACATCACAGCATTTGAAGGGGGACAACTGCGAACCACCACGTCTGGCAGCGGTCAAGCTGGAGACATCACCGCAACGGTCAGCGATCGCGTTCTCCTCTCTGGAAATGGCACAGGACTATTCGCCAACACCACAGCCGACTCGACGGGCGACGGGGGCAGCATTTTCTTAACCGCAAACAGGTTAAATCTGCGATCGAGCGCAGGGGTCGCCGTAGGCAGCCGCGGACAGGGACAAGGCGGCAACGTGCAGATTCGTAGCAATCAATTGACCCTGGTCGATCGGGCCCTTCTCTCCGCAGAAACCGCCAGCGCCCAGGGTGGCAACATTTCGATTCAGGCACAAGACATTTTGTTTTTGCGGCAGGGCAGCCTGATTTCCTCTAGCGCAGGAACGACCCAATCCGGAGGGAACGGCGGCAACATCACAATTTCGGCTCCCTTTATTTTGGGTGTGTTGTCAGAAAATAGTGATATTCGAGCTAACGCATTTACAGGCAACGGCGGCAAGGTTGAGATCACCACTCAAGCAATTTTTGGTCTCACCTTTCAACCCAAAGACACGCCCCGCAGCGACATTACGGCTAGTTCACAATTTGGGGTGAATGGAAAGGTGATTTTGAACACCCTAAGTATCGATCCCGGTAGCGGTTTGGTGTCTTTGCCGACCAATCTTGTTGACCCGACCAATCAGATTTCTCAGCAATGTTCAACCAACGGGACGGCGAATCAAAATGACTTCACTGTAACCGGACGAGGCGGTCTGCCCACCAGTCCCACTGATCTGTTTACCGGAGATGGTGTTTTAGTAGGACTGACTCCGATCGTGCCAAATTCAGCGATCTCGAAGAAATATCTGCTGGAGCAGATCACCCCCCAGTCTCCTCAAGCCATCACCCCTTCTCATTCTGTCACCAACGAGATCATAGAAGCCCAGGGCTGGGTCATTGAGGCTGATGGCACCGTCCAACTCATTGCTCAAGCCTCGATTGCGACTCCTCACCCTTCCCCGCTCACCCCAGCCTCCTGTAAAACGATGCAAACCTCTGCCGCAAAGATTGGACAGTGAACGCAGAGCAGAGGGATGAGGGATGAACTTGTTAAGTATGCTTTTGTGCGAGAGAAATTTTTAAGGGATATCTTAAATCCCCCACTTGTAGGGTTGATTCATTGCGCCCAGGGTCAGGAATATTTTGTAGAGCGGCAATCAAAGTGAAGAAGTTTGCTGAATCCACGTTAAACAGGTTTGGATCTCAGGTGAGAGAGGGTTTGAGGTTGGGCGGCTGACAGGGGCGATCGTCGTCTGATCAGAAAGATCAAGATTTGGTCGATCGTGACTCTAACCCAAACCTCAAAACACCTCTATTTCACATACCAGAAGTACGTCACCATCGGAATCACCGTCGCTGCGATCAACAGCCCGATTACCCAAACCGTTGCGTTGCTTTCCTTGGTTTCTTCTGGGCTGGCAAACGTGCCTTCGACCTGCACCGTATCTTTGACCACAGGCGGGCCCGGATCAGGTTCTCCAGACAGAACGGCAACTAAGCGATCGTTGGCATCCAAAAACCCCTGATTGTAGCGCTCACCTTCTCGTAGCGGAACCTGTAGCGTATCCTGGGCAATGCTGTTGGCGATCGTATCGGGCATGACTTCCTTCACCTTTTCGCCCGTGTAGATCGCGCTGTTGTTGGTCAGCTTGTCGATTACCAATAGGGTCTGATTGGCTTGCGATTCGGGAGTCGGAAACCACTGTTTGAATAGTTTTTGGGTGAAGGTGTCGATCGTTTCGTCATAGTCGAGACGGCGAATCGTCACAAAATGGACTTCTTGCCCCGTTTTCTCGGCCAGTGCATTTAGGGATTCGTTAAACTTCCCTTCGTTGAGGCGGCTCAAAATCTCAGCTAGATCAATCACTCTCGTATCGCTAGGGAGCGGCGGAACCTCATACAGACTGGTCGCTTGAGCGGGAGCCATCCAAAATTGAGCGGTGAGAATTAGCGTAAAAACTGGCAAAATCCAGCGTCTGCAAGCAGAAAAGAGTGTCATAAGCGATCGACCTTCAGACAAGGTAATTTATCAAATACTGCAAAGAGTAGAAGTTTTGACTTCTCTTAGTACCTTACAATTTTTAACGGAAGTTTGAATTACTAAGGTGTCAACTATGTCTTTATCTGTTGGAGCAACGGCCCCTAATTTCACCGTCAAAGACACCCAGGGCAATACGGTTTCCTTGTCAGACTATGCTGGAAAGCCCGTCGTGCTGTATTTTTATCCCAAAGATGATACACCGGGATGCACTAAAGAAGCTTGCAGCTTTCGAGACAATTACACGCAATACCTGACCAGAGGCATCACCGTTTTGGGCGTGAGCATGGATGATGAAGCCTCTCATCAGCAGTTCACTCAGAAGTTCAGCTTGCCGTTTCCGCTGTTGGCAGACACCAATGGGGCAATCACCAAAGCCTACGATGTCGATGGTGGCGGCTACTCCAAGCGGGTGACCTATGTCATTGATGAGTCCGGCAAGATCAAGCAGGTGTTTGAATCGATTCAGACGGCGACTCACGCAACGGATATCTTGGCTCACATGGGCTAACTGGCTCCAGGCAGATCCGTCCAACCCAAACCTTTTGCTGATTTCCCTGATTCCTTTTTGGAGTTGGGGCTTTCTTTTTTGAAGCAGTGGTTGGAGTAGCGATCGCCCAAAAACAGAATCATCCCTCAGTATGTGAGCTAAATTAACGTCAGTTCGATGAGAGTGACTCGCTTCGTTTCAATCGGCTTCAGCCCCC
>NZ_JBJPHS010000065.1:0-38180 GCF_052939495.1 Phormidesmis sp. 146-12
ACTTTCGGACAGGATTTCTTGCTCAAAGTCCCCCAAACTTGGGGGATTTAGGGGCTGCCTGGAGTAATCGCCACAGCGAGGGATTTCATCGAATTCACGTTAGATTAACAACCGCAGTGAAAGATTTCATCGAACTCACATGAGGATGAGGGAGAACTTCGATGATCTGTTCCCCTTTGGGGGTAATCCGCTTCGCGAGGAGGGATGAGATGTGTATCAAATTCCCTTTACTTTTTTTCACACCTCACTCCTTACACCTCACACCTCACTTCTTCAAAAGCGCTTTGAAGGCTCGATGCTCCTCGGTGGCTCCTACGACTAAAAATCGATCGCTGGCTTCTAAAATCGTTTCGCCTAATGGGTAGCGGTTGAGTTGATTGTGACGCTCGATCGCCATGATCGTGACTCCGGTGAGGCGGCGGATGTTGGCTTTGGCTAAACTAAGTCCGACTAAGGGCGAGTCTGTTGGTAGCGTGTACCAGTGCTTTTCTAAACCTTCGATCGCTGCGTCAAAATCACCGCCGCCCCAATACTCGGCTCGTTCTGGCAAAATGTCACGATAGCGGCCGGAGCGATAGCGGTTGACAACTTTCTGGACAGCATAGGCAGAATTTCCTAACTTCAACAGCATGTGTGCACCTAATTCGAGGGCGGCTTCAAATTCGGGTTGCACGACTTCTTGAGCGCCGAGCTGATAGAGAACATCAAATTCATCGTTGACATGGGCACGAACCGTAATATCGAGGTCTGGTGCAAGGCTGAGGGCCCGCTGCAAGGTTAAGCGAGTCGCCATTGGGTCAGGAAGCGCGATCGCCATCGATTTTGCACGAGATAAATTGGCTTTTTCTAACACTAACGGACTGGATGCATCTCCAAATAAATAAGGAATGCCCTGCTCCCGCAGGGTTTGTAGAGAAGCTTCGTTGTTGTCTAAGACTAGAATTTTGTGTCCTTGAAAGTAGAGCATCCGCACGAGCGTTTGGCCGACTCTGCCGTATCCCGCTACGACAACGTGATCGCTGAGGTCTTCCTCAAGTCCGACGATGTGCGCGGGCTTACCCGATCGGATCTTCGCCCCAATGCCTGGAATTCGTTCTAATGCAAGCAGCAAGGCGGGTGTTGTCTTGAGCAAAAAGGGCGTGATGAGTAGCGTGACTGCGGTTGTGCCAACGGTGAGTCCGTAGAGCCTTGATGAAAAAAGCCCTTGACTTTGAGCCACGCCCGCCAACACAAAAGAGAATTCTCCAATTTGATTAATCCCAAGCCCCACCGTCAACGCAGTCTTGAGCGGATAGCGAAATAGCGCCACGATCGCTGTCACAACCACCGCTTTGCCGACCATTGCGATCGCCACCAGTCCAATCACAATCCAAACATTAGCGATGAGAAAGCCTGGATCAATCAGCAGCCCGATCGACGCAAAGAAAACAGTCGCAAACACATCCCGCATTGGCAAGACGCGATCGAGGGCATGGTCAGCATAATCGACGTTAGAAATCATTAATCCTGCGACAAATGCGCCCATCTCGATACTCAGCCCAATCCTGGAAGTGAGGAGGGCAATTCCCAGGCAAATCACTAAGATTCCTAACAGAAATAGCTCTTGCGATCGCGTCTGAACCAGCAGTTTGATCAAAAATGGAATCACCCAAATCCCAGCCAGAACTGCGCCGCCCATAAATAATAAGGCTTTGACGATCGCACTAAGAACAGCAAGTCCGATCGCGTTTCCTGGTTGAGTTAAGGCAGGCAAAACGGCGAGCATGAGTCCCAGCCCAAGGTCTTGTACGACCAGGATGGCCAGCATGATCTGCCCGTGAGCCGTCTGCACCTCATTGCGCTCAATCAAACTTTTAAGAACAACGGCAGTCGAAGAGAGTGACAGCACCGCGCCCAGAAACACCGCTTTGGGCATCGTATCAACCCAACCCGTGAGATAGGCAACGCCTCCCCCGATCGCCATCGTCAGCAAGATTTGTAGGGTTCCTCCACCGAGAGCGATCGCTCGAACTCGCAGAAGTTCCTTTAAAGAAAACTCTACTCCTAACGCAAAGAGCAGCAGGGCGACTCCAACCGTCGAAAGTACCTGAATATCACTTTCTGTTGTGATCAATTTCAACCCTGTCGGGCCAACCAACATGCCGCTGAGTAGATAGCCCAACAACACAGGCTGTCCCAAGCGACTAGCAATATATCCTCCAGTGGTGGCGGCTCCGAGTACTGTCACCAGGTCAGTAACGAGCGTTAACTCTCCAGCCATTGAGACTCCTTTACGATCGCTGTCGATCTGAATGGGACTTTGGACTCTAGACTTCAGACAGGGAAGCATTTTAAGTCTAAGGTCTAAAGCTTAAAGTCTCTGCCACGTAGGTAGCCGAAGTCTGTCAAACGGGATTAATGTGACGTGAATTTACTGAATCTCATTAACGTGAATTCGATGAGAGTTTTTCCGCTTCGTTGTTCACGGCTCCTGCCCCCCAACCCCCCAATTTTGGGGGACTTTCAGAGAGGAATTCTGGTTCAAAGTCCCTCACTCGTGGGGGATCTAGGGGGCGTTCCTGGATTTAAAAGCGAAGCGAAGCGTTCATCGAACTGAACCTCATTAAGGTAATCTATCCAAAATTTTCCACAAGAAGAAAGCTTTTGCACCAGAAGCCTGGTCTGATCTCTCAGAATTGGCAGCTTGGAGGGCAGAAGTGCTGAACAATGCAGCGAGAAACTTTATCGAATTAAAGTGAAATTAACCCTTCTGCTTGGCTTTCTCTCTCGCTAGTTTTCTGGCTTTTAGGGCTTCCAGGTTTTGTTTGATGACGATGACAGAAGCTCGATCGCCGCGCTCCAAATACAATTCGCTCGCCTTGACTAAGTTGATCGTGGCATCATCATCTCGTCGCAAATTTGCCCAGGTTAGACCTCGATTGTGAAAGGCTTCGGCAAACGTTGGGTTAAATTGGATGGCTTGACTGAAGGAGTCGATCGCTGCCTGATATCGTCCTGACTGATAGTTCAAACAGCCTTGCTGAAATGCTTTTGAGGCTTCTGTCTCAGGTGACAAGTCGATCGCGATCGGTTCCGAAAACAGCACTTGACGACTGCCTGACCCGACATACGCCCAGACCATCGAGCCAATGCCAAAACCAGCCACGATAGCCACAACCCCCAACACAGCCAATAAGTTTACGGTTTCCATAACGTGCCAAAAAAGAATCGGGCCAAACGCAGACCTTTTGTTAGTCTACATTCAGCCCGTCATCGGTTTTCTGGTCTATGTGTTAGACCATTGGGTTAGATCATGGGTTAAACCATTTTGAGATCAGGATATTCGGTGAGCAGATCATCGCGAGTCAAGACATCGCCTTCGGCTTGGGGGGCCCATAGCACTTCAAGAGCCATTAGCCGATCGCTCGACACACTCCCTAGCTGACTCAACGCCTTTCGCAGATCTTCAGAACTGTTGATTTTGGGAAGTTCTAATTTGCCTTGAGTCGCAACCAGCAGCGTTACCACAATGTATTCACCGGGGTCTTGTTCTGCCAGTGCGCCTTTCTCCGCCACCGTCAACGCGCTACTTTGCTTAAGCTGATTGTTGACGTTAGACAGGGTTTCGGCTGTAAATTTGCTGCGTTCAGACAGTGCCAGCCGATTGAACTGATTTTCGGCCGCTTCTAACCGAAGTTGCTGAGACTCTTCGCCGCCGTAGGCCCAGTATTCAGGGTGACGCAACAGCGAAAGTGTCGTTTCTTGTAAAACTTGAGCCAACCCTTCAGAAGAATCGGTGTTTGCTTTTTGGGCAATGTGATCGAGATCTGTTTGTAGATTTCGAGCTTCTGACAGCAGACCGACCTGGACACGAGCGATCGACACCGCAGGATTGGTGTAGTTCAACTCATCGGCATCTTCACGATTTTGTCGGAAGCTACGGACGAGGAAGCTGGCGATCGCAAAGAAGATCAGCAGCGAAAACAGCCCTCCACCGCCACCACCCAAAAAGGGCAAATAGACGAAGGGCAGCCCAAATCCACCGCCACCAGGATAATAACCGCCACCATAACCACCTCCGACTGGAGGGGCATAAGTCCGGCTAGGAGGCGCATAAGTTCGGCTGGGTGCCCGGAATGAGCCACCCCCGATTCGTCCACCGCTTCTAGCAGCCAGAGCGCCATCGGCATGACCTAATGCGATCGTAAGAATGAGGGCGATCGCAATCAGGGGTTTCAATAGTTTTTTAATCAACGGAGAGACTTTTTGGTTCATAGCTCTGTACCTATCAAGCTTGTTTCAACGCAGACAGGCTGGTTGAGCGGTTCGCAGATTTCTGAGCGTTCTGTTAAGAGTTCTAAAGCCTGCTTACTTTTCTACTTTATCGCCTTCCTCTGGGGTTGGAAATGCCTGGAAGGGGGAGTTAACCGTATAGATAAGGAGGGAGGAGGGATGAAAAAGTTTTTAGGTTTGGGCGTTGAATGTCGGGGAAGCAAGGAGTTTGAAAGGTTGTAAACTCGACAAAGCAGAAAATCTCAATTAAGAAAAGCTTCTACCGACACCATCCCTCATCCCTCCTTTTACCCTCCCCCAACGATCGTCACGACTTCTAGCCGATCGCCCTCTGCTATCTCAGTTTCTGTCCAAAATTGGCGATGGAGAATTTCACCGTTGTATTCAATGGCGATCAGACGGGGGTTGAGTCCGAGTTGTTCGAGTAGGCTGGGAAGCGGAGTGTGAGGAGGACAGGTGTGAAGCTCCCCGTTGACTTGAAGCGTGATAGACATGGACGGCTAACAATAGTTTCTGTAGTTTCTACTGTCCATTGTCCCAAGGATCTTCGCTGGTTTGTCCGTTGTGGGCGATCGGTTTGCGATTTTTCTGATTTAGCTGTGCCAAGAAGTATTGGGTGGCGAGCGTTGGCTGCTCGGCTTGCATCACGGCCCGAACGACAGAAGCTCGTTGTGCCCCGGCTGAGAGAACGTCGTGAATATTGGTGCTGTCGATACCGCCGATCGCAAACCACGGCACCGGAGAATGATTGGCAGCGTAGCGCACATACTCTAAGCCAGCGGCGGCCTTTCCTGCTTTGGTCGGCGTTTCGTATACTGGCCCGACCCCAATGTAGTCAGCTCCTTCTGCAATGGCGCGGTGCAATTCATCAGGATTGGTCGTCGATCGTCCGATAATTTTCTGCGGCCCCAACAGTTGACGCGCTAACTCAGTAGGAATGTCTTGCTGTCCGAGGTGAACGCCATCAGCATTGACAGCCAGGGCAATATCAGGACGATCGTTGACGATAAACAGCGCCCCATAGTCATGACAGATTTGACACAGCTTCTGAGCAGTGGTCAGTCGCATCTCATCATCCGCTTGCTTATCGCGATATTGAACGAGGGTCAGCCCGCCTTGTAGGGCCGCCTCCACGATCGCAAACAAATTGTCAGAAGGAGCCGTCACCAGATACAACAGGGATTGCCGTAGGCGTTGATGCTTTTGGTAAGACATCAGGCTGCTTTCGAGTGTATAGACGTGATAGCGCACTTGTTTAACCGCCGTCGCCATCTCGCTGCTGTAGACCTTGCCATACTCTTCTAAGACCCGCAGGGCTTCTTCGACGCGACAGAAGTTTACCTGTAGGACATGCTCAATGCTGTTTCGGGACGCTTCTTGGGGGTGGGTGAGGTCAGTACCGGGGTCGTCGGGGGTGTTGCGGGCGGCGCGAAGTTCGGAGGTGTGCCACTGAGCTAACGTTTGCCGCAAATGCTTACACTGCTCGGTCAGGCGCGAATGATTTAACCCAAATCGACACCATTCTTCGATGACTCGCAAGCCTTCACGGGCGCGATCGAGGTTAGCATCAAGAATCCGATAAAGTGCAGGTTGTGCAAACTGGCTGCGGCTGTCTGTATTGCCCATTGGAACAAACCCATTAATTTTCAATCGTATCAGTCAGAGGAGAGCGGGGAGATTTTTTTGAGTGGCCTTGTCCAGTTGCGACCTCATGCTTGACTCAACTTCCAATTCTATTTGTGAAATTTTGTAACGTTTGTCACGTTCAACAAATCTATAGACAAAATTGAAGGATTGTTTTTCAAGCTTGTGAAGAATGAGGGAGTAGTCGGCGTGGAGTTGAGTTTGAGGCTTTGCTGACTGAAATCTAACCTATCTCACAATCGTCGTCACCTTTACTTTTCAACTGTCATCCTGAAGCCGTGTCTAGGAGAAAAATTGTGAGTCCGATTCCCACTCGTCGCGTTGGCCGTTGCAGCACTGTTTGCCTAACCCAAGATTTTGTCCCTGAGTGGGGAATGTTTACTCTGTCTGCATTGTGCGTTTCGGGACTGGTGCTTGCTGGGGCACAGGGGGCGATCTCTTCGAGTTACCCGCAAGGGGTCGCTTCGAGTTACCCGCAAGGGGTCGCTCAAGTTCCTAACGTTGTCACGGTTGCTCAAAGCCCCTCAAATTCTCAGCAAACCAGCGTTTTGTTTGTCAATCCTGCCTCTGGCAATGATAGGGGTAGCGGTAGCGAACAGGCACCCCTTAAAACAATTACTCAAGCGCTGCGAGTTGTGCAACCGGGCACCATTATTATGCTGGCTCCGGGAACCTATAGCGCCAAAACCGGGGAAACATTTCCGCTTTATCTCAAACCGGGCACCACGATTAAAGGAGAGCCACGCGATCGCGGTCAAAGCATCATCATTCAGGGAGGCGGGTTTTTTCTCAGTCGCACCTTTGCTCGACAGAATGTGGCGATCGTTGGCGCAAATCAAGCCGGGCTGACCGGAGTGACGGTAACCAACGCCAACCCTCAAGGCTACGGGCTATGGGTCGAATCGACGAGTCCTGTGATTTCTGACAACACGTTTACGGGCAGCGGTCATGATGGGGCTTCTGTCGTCGGCAGCAGCGCTCCTATTTTACGCAACAATTATTTCTATCAAAATGGGGCAAACGGCATCACGATCTACGGCTCGTCGCGTCCAGAGCTTCAGGAAAATATTTTTGAGAAAACAGGCTTTGGCATCAATATCGCTCAAAATGCGGCTCCCCGACTCACCGGAAATCGCGTCACACAAAACAAAGACGGCATTGTGATCCAGGGCAAGGCCAGACCGATTTTGCGGGGCAACGTGGTAGACAGCAACAGTCGAGACGGCATCGTTGCGATCGCTCAGTCTCGTCCCAATCTCGGCACCTCGGCTGACCCCGGCAACAACACTTTTATCAGCAACGGTCAGTTTGATATCAACGCCAAAACCAGTAGTGAAACGATCGCTGCCTTTGGCAATCAACTCTCTTCCAAAGCCAACGGCAAACTTGACTTTTCAGGAACGGTCAATGTGGCAGATATCCCCGTTGCGCCGACAAACGTTGCGTCTACGGTTCCGTTTGGGCAAGAAGTGGCGCGTCCGTCACCCAAAGTCAGCGCTCCTCCGCCTGTTGCTCCGATCGCTGCGATTCCGGTGCCCGCTCCGGTGAATGTGCCGCGTTTAGTCAGTCCGCCAGAGGCTCCCAAAGCGCCCATTTTTTCGCGTCCTGCGGCCACAAGTTTAAGGCGGCTTCCTGTTCCCAAGGCGACGACTCCCCAGATTCAAGTTGCGCCTCCGACTCCCCAAGCGGTTCCTCAGATTCAAATCGCGCCGCCTGTGACGGCTCCAGCGCCCCTTTTACGGCGACCTGCGTTGTTTAGCCGTCCAACAGCGACGAGCGGCGCGATCGAGATCCCCGTTCCTGCCCCCGAATCAAGTGTCGCGCCTGCAAGTGTGAACCCTGCTGTGAATCCGCCGTCTACCCTGGCGGTCGCTCCGGGTCAAAGCATTCTCCCGGTGCCCAGTGCAGATGCGCCCCTGGGCAATGTGGGCAATATGTCGTCTGTTCCGATTTGGCGCAACTCTGGACAGCGATCGCAGGGCAGTTCTTTGAGTGCAGCCGCAAATTTACGCTTTCGAGTCGTTGTAGAAGCTGATAGCGACAGCCAGCAGTCTCAGGTCAAAGCGATCGTTCCCGATGCCTTCCCCGTTTCTCTAAGAGGTCGGACGTTAATGCAGGCGGGAGCTTTTGGCGATCGCTCCAAAGCCGACGAGCTTCTACAATCCTTGTTAAATCAGGGACTCAAAGCAACGATCGAGCAACTGTAACCGACCCAAACAAAACAGTTCTTCTCCTCACTCCTCACTCCTCACTTCTCCCACCTCACCCATTTGCCTTTAAAATAAAGGTGATTAGAATCACGGCTAAAACAGGATCTTATTCATGAATATTGTGGAGTTTTTTGCCCAGAGTGCAGGTAAATGGTCTTCGTTGAGAACCAGCCACCATCTGGCTTTTAAGCAACAAGAAGGCGGTAAGTCAGAACTTCAAATCGAACTGCTCGATAAGACCGATCCGGCAGTGATTCAACTCTGTGCGCTCTACGAGGTCGATCCTGAAACAGCGCTGTGTGGGGCCCGCGTCACCTGGGACGGCACGATGGAGTGGGACGAAGAAAAGCATGAGGGTTCGACGGTGTTGGTGCCGATCGCAGACCCCGAAAAGCCCAATGAAGGCAGTCTACTTCGAGAAATGGGCTACGCCGAAAAAGCACCTGTTGCGGGACGCTATGAGATGGGCAGCAATGACGAACTCGTTTTGATCACAGAGTACGAAACCATGTACTCCAAAGAGCGGCTCTGGTTTGAGAGTCCCAATGTGCGGTTGCGTCACAGCATTCTCAAACGATTTGGCGGCTTTAGCATGGCTTCTTTCTGCTCCGAAGTCCGCATGGGTGGCGCAAAACCTCAAGAAAGTGAGACCGACACCGCGGCCAGTTCTTCTTGAGAATTGGGGGGATCAGTCGATCGTAAAGTGATGTCGTGCTGGCGATCGTTGAGTCTTGATTGTTTGAATTCTCCTCGCTCAAAGTTCAAGATCTTAGAGATCCCCCAACCCCTCTCTCAAAAAGAGGAGAATTCGACGAAATCTTGACTGTAAATATCAATTCGGACAGCCTCTAAATCTCCCAAAATTAACGTCAGTTCGAGGAGCGCTTCGCTTCGCTTTTAGATCCAGGAACGCCCCCTAAATCCCCCACAAGTGAGGGACTTTGAACCAGAATTCCTCTCTGAAAGTCCCCTAAAATCGGGGGTTGGGGGGCAGAAGCCGTGAACAACGAAGCGAAAAAACTTCATCCAGTTCAAGTCAAACGAACCCCTTTCCCTCACGCTTTGTCGCCATTTTGGTCAGCCACGGCTTTTAGTTTGGCGTAAAAATCAGACCCCGCATTGGTTGGGGTAAATTGATGGATTGGAGGTTGATGATCTTCTAGCGGCTCATCGGCTTGAACATTACCATTAGTCACCTCATCGGCAGTTGGCTCAAAGCTGGCGCGATCGATCAAAGCTTCCATCTTGGCTAAAGAACTGGTCGCGATGTCTGGAAGCGGCTCAACTGCCTTCTCAGGAACTTGTAAAGTAGCTGGACTGACCTCAACGGGAGCAGATTGGATTTGTTCGGCTAGCGCAATCCAGGCAGGTTCTGGCTCCTCAACTCCTGTAGAACTCTCAGCGATCGACGGCACTTCGACCACAAAGCTAGACGACTTGACCTGTCGCCGCTCTGAAGTTGTGGCATTCAAATTTTTGGGGAATTTATTGCAAACTAGCCGCTCAAACTCATAGTTAAAGTGATAGCAGGGATTGTTGCGTCGCTTCCAAAGCTGGAGAATTTGATCGACCGAAATCGCTTTGTAGCGTCCTTGATAGAGCGCCTCAATCACAGCCCAGCGCACCCAACCCGCAGGAAACTCCTTCAGCCACTGCTGCGTAAGCTGGCTGACGGTTTGATAACCCAGATCAAAACTGTAGTGTGTTAACAGATCTGCTGCATGGGCGATCGCGGTTTTATCATCTGGAAGACCTTTTACCAATTGTGTCATCAACCCTCATCACAGAAAGGCTTCCTCGCAAGGACAGGAAAGCCAGGGAGGTATCCCTAGAATCAGGAATCTCTGGGGAAGCTGTACCGAGTTTAGATTAAATCCACTGCACAAGTCTATTCGGGCAGACGCTGAACGCCACCTTGAACCGGACTCACACCACTGCCCTCAAAGGGTTCGCTGCCCCCTGACCAATTAAAGTCGCTGATTCGCAGCCCGATCGACCCCAGTTCCAAAATTGGATTGTAGCGTACCGATACACTGTAGCTGCGACGGCTATATTCCAACACGTAGTCGGTACTAATTTCGCGACCTGTTTGAATATTGTAAGCCGTCTGAAAGCCAAAGCGAATCGGGCCGTAAATCTGCTGAGTAATCCCTGCATAGAGAATCCGATCATCCGCCACGCGATCGAACAAAAAGGGCGACAACCCATCCCGCAAAACTTGAGTGTAGGTGATGTTGAACGCGGTATAGTCCAAAAATGGCTTGGTAAAGTTGCCAATCTGACCCGAAATTCCCACAGTGGCATTGAGGTTTCGCTGATAATCGCCATTGCTGTAGGCGTTGCCAACCCCCGTCAGACCCAGACCCAACGAAAGATAAGGCGTGATTGGAGTGGGAGAATAGCGCAAGCCTGCTTCTGGAGTTGCGGGAGCCGCTTTGCCCTGCCAGAGAATAAAGCCTCGATTGATCGCCGCACTTCCTTGAAAGCGACCGAGACTGATGCGATTATTTTTGCGAACTGGCTCTAATAGATCGGCGCGATCGGTGTCTGCATTCACAAACTGATAGCCGGCCTGATAGCTGAGATTGATGCCCGTGTTGCCCAGGACAATGTTGGGTGAGAAAAACAACGCCCCAATGCTGCTTTGAATATCCTGAAAGCCTAAAGAATTGTTAAACAGGCGATCGCGATAGCTGGCTTCTAAACTCAGGGTGTGGGTTCCGACGAGCTGTTGGGCCCGCAAACTTGCCCGCAAATTGTCTTCTACGTCGCCCAAATCGAGACTGGTGAGAACTGCCGTGCCTCTAACCAGCGTGCGAGGACTCAAAGGAACGGTCAATCGGCTCTTTACGCCAAAGTTTTCTGGACGAAATGGATTGCCCCCATTCGTAATCGCCTTCTGCACCAAAATCTGTGGCGTAATCGTAAACCGGGCCGCCCCCGGAGGCAGCACATCGATTTGGCGCTCAATAAACAACCCGCCGCGATCGGTCGCATCAAACCCAAAGTTAAATAAAGCGGGCTGACGCTCATTGCGATCTAAAATGACTCGATTTCGCAACAGAGGGAGCGAAAAACCGCGATCGAAGACCACACGAGGACGGGAAGCCACCACTTCATCGCGCAAAGGAGAAAGCCGTCTCAGTTGGGCTTCTTCTGCTCTTAGCTCTAACTCTGGTGGCGAAAAGGGATCATTGGTAATTCTGACTTTCTTAGCTCGCCATCCTTCGGGATAAAACTCAATCTGATCCGCCTCAAAGCGCAATCGTCTGACCTGCCCACCAATGCGGGGGACAACCTGCGCCCCACTGGGGTTTCTACCCGAACCAAGAATCAGGTTGGCACTTCCAGGACTGGTGACTTGCTGGGGCTGATTGGCAAAGACGCGATCGCCCACCGTTCCGCCAGGGACAGTTCCCGAAGTCACGTCGGTAGGCAGGTTGGGATTAAAGTCAGTCGCAGTGGTCGGCAGAAAAATCTCTCCACCCGCCTGCTCGATCGTGCCTTCTTCTTGAATCAGGTTGTAGCGAAACCGTTGTCCTCGAAGGGTTTGATCGCCCCTGGTCAAGACGACGTTTCCTTCAGCAATGGTCAGCCGATTGACTAAATTCACCTGAAAGCGATCGCCCGTAATCAACGCGCCTCGAAATTTGAGAGACACTCTGCCCTCTGCGGTAAAGATTTGTCGCTGTACGTCGTAGTCCTGGCGATCGGCTTTCAGTTCTAAAATTCCTTCGCTACCCAACTTCTGAACGGGGATGGGCGCGGGCGCAGGGGTAACGGTTGGAGGCGGCGCTACGGGTGGCGGGGCAGCAGGCGCGATCGGAGCAGGAGGAGCGTTGGTAGGAGGAGCGGGAGTGTCAGGGAGCGCGGGCGGTTGAGCAAGAATTGGCTCATCCTCAGTCGTCACCGTTCCACCCAACGCAGCGGCACCCTGCAAATCGGAAGGTTCCCGGAGGTCTGCAAGCTCTGGAGGTAACGTTTCGGGAGGAGAGGGCTTGGCTAGAGCGGTGGCCGAAGCGAGGAGCGCGTTGCCCGATCTGCTTTGCAGATATTTGAACGATCGCACCGTCTCAAGGGTTGATGGAACTGCTGGCTCAAGCCTGGAAGGGGCGACAAGAGATGGCGGTTCGGGTGGGGGAACCGGATAAGGCATACATTAAGCTACTCGATCGAAACGCCCGACAGATACACCGCGTCAGTATACAGAGAAGGAGGACAGCATCATACCGCCTCCTTGTCTGACGGGCCAGTTCTCTGGATTTATTCCATATCTCTCCGCTTGGGGTTCCGAGACGGGTCGTTAGAGAGGAATCCAAAGAAAAACAAGCCTACGAAAAATGCAACCACAATGTAAACAACCACTTTCAGCGTCAACATGCTGATATCTCCAGAATTATGAAGGGCTAAAAAAGTTCCGTTGGGACGGGATGGTTTTTCTATCTTACTGGATGCTGGGCCGCAAATCTTAGCGACGGGTGAGCCATCTCCAAAAAGCGATCAGGGCGGACTCGATCGCCACCATGCCTCGATCGAGCCAGCCGAGAATCCGCTGTAACGGCGATTTGACGTAGCCGACGGGGGTGGCTTTGGTTTCGATCCAGTCGGAGGTGTGTTTGAGGGTGGGATCTGAGTCAGGCGTTGTAGGCTGGGGGCTGGCGTTGGGCCGTCGGGTGATTTTCCCAGGCTTCGCGGTGGAGGTGAGGCGGGTGGATTTGGTCTTGGCGAGGTTTGAGGGGCGGCGGGGAGGTTTGTGGGCAAAGCGATCGATCCAACTTTGCAGCGCGTTCCCAAACTGAGCTTTTTGCTGAAAGGGTAAGGCTAACGTTGCAGAATCACCCGGCTGAATTTCTTGAGCACTCACCTGGGCACCCAGATGGGCAGTCGGACGGAAAGAGCGAACAGTCTGCTCTCTAGATTGTTTCTGGAAATTCGTCTCACCCTGCAAAGCTGACGTGGTGTTTCCAAATATTTCAGACGAGGTAAGCCACGGGTCAGCGTCGGTAGGAGCAACCCTCTGCGGGTATCTCGAAGAGAGCAAAGAATTATCTCGACTGCCAAAGAAATAGTGAACGGCTGCCCAAATCAATGCTTCTACATCGCCCAAGGTAGGAAGTTGTCGAATTAGCGTTTTGAAATCTTGTGTCGTTGGCACTGTGAGCGGCATCGGGGCAACGTGAAACGTCAGGCTCACGTCTGGACTAAACCAGGCTAACTCCGAAGGTTGCTCAACCAGAGCAGATTCTTGAAACAGATTGGTCGCGATCGCCACTGGACTACTTTGCACCCAACTCATTAGCTGATGAAAAATCCGCACTGGAGGGAGAGAATTGGGTCGATCGACGATCGCCAGCGAAGCGGTTGAATTCAAAACGCTTTGCCGACAGTAACGCCAATAGTTGGCCATTTCCCAGATGATGCGCTGGCGCAGGCTTTCTTGCTGCTCGATCGTCAGAATGTCCATGATCTGATTGTCTGTCGTCACCAAAACTAGCTTGCCAGTGGGGATTAGCGAGGCGATGCCTTGGAGGGGACAGGGGGGAGAAGGCGTGAGGACTGAGGCGTGAGGACTGAGGCGTGAAGTGGGGTGTGGCTTGAAGCGGGCGACCCCTTGCGGGTAACTCAAAGAGATCGCACGTTGAAAAAAACGTTGAAAAAAACTAAGTTGGATAGCTTCGGTTTCTAGTTCTTTGTCGGCTTCGGTGAGTTGAATTGCGCTGAGAACTCGCTGAATGGGGGTGTCTGAGGCCAGTTCTGATTCGGTTTCTGTCGTCTGGGTGAGTTGGAGAAACGACCCCTTGCGGGTAACTCGAAGAGCGCGCTGGACGGTTTGCCCAATTTGCTGTCCGAGCAGGCGAGTCGATTGAAACACCGCATAGACGGGGTAGAGCAAAATTTGGGTTGTCCAAATCAACGCCACTTTGGTGTGTCGCAAGGCGGTTGTGGTTTTGTCTACCAGCTTTTGGGTCTGTCGGGCGACAAAATTAAACAGATGACTTTGAAAGCGACCAGAGGAGGAAGACATAGACTCAGAAGGACGGATGAACGTCGGTGTAGCGATTCTGTGGCTCTAGACCCAATCCTTTTGAGAAAGGCGATCGTCCCAAGTTTATCGTCTAAAGTCCGTCTCTGTTAGTCTACTGTGAGCGATCGTTTCTTTCGAGTGTGTCATGGCTGATTCTGCGCTGATTTTGGATACGATTTCTCGACTTCGCCAGTTGACTCAGGTAGATGTGCAGTCTCAGTGGCGCTGCTGCTTTGACGATCGTTTGCCGACCAGTGAGATGAGTGGAGCGATCGCCGACCTGAACGCCAAAGGTCACGTTGCCTGGTCAAAAGGTCGTCAAGTGATGTGGCTTTATCAGAAATTCGTTTGGCCGGCGCATTTGAAGCATTACCCGCTAGCAGGGTTGACGGGGCGGTTGGCGTTGACCTGGTGGGCAGAAGTTGCGGAGGTGTATGTCGATGGTCAGCTTGTCCAGGAAGGCGATTTGTTTGACCATTCGGCGCGGGTGGTTTTGGGTCAGGTGGTGCCAAGAACGGCGGTAGAAGTGGCGATTCGGTTAGTGAGTCCGGGTCATGATGATGGGGCATTGATGCGATCGCGCCTAATCTACGAGTCTAATTACGATGAAATTGATCCAGGATTTGTCGCCGATGAGTTAGAAGTCATTCAAAGCTATATTGATGCGTTTGAGCTAGAACAAATTGAGATTAATTTAGACTGGAAAATTCAAGATCGTGTTCAGTTTAATGAATCTTTGAAAGCACTTCGCAACTCTCTTTTACCATTAAGTTTTCAGATTAAAAAGCACACGATCTTTTTGTTAGGTCACGCTCATTTAGATATGGCATGGCTTTGGGATGTAGAAGAAACCTGGAAAGCCGCAGAACGTACCTTTACTTCAGTTCTCGACCTACAAAGAGACTTTCCTGAGCTAACGTTTTGTCATACAACGCCTGCTTTATACGACTGGATCGAACACCATCGACCCGAAATCTTTGCTCAAATTCAAACTCAGGTCAAAGCCGGAAAATGGGAAGTTGTTGGCGGCATGTGGGTCGAGCCAGAGATGAATTTGATTACTGGAGAATCGATCGCTCGTCACCTGCTTTATGGTCAGCATTACTGTCAAGAAAAGTTTGGCAAAATTTGTCGAGTTGCTTGGCTTCCTGATACGTTTGGATTTAACAGTCAAACGCCTCAATTTCTAAAACAAGCCGGAATTGATTATTTCGTCACGCAAAAACTTCGCTGGAATGACACGACTCAGTTTCCTGACGATTGGTTCAATTGGCAAGCACCCGATGGAAGTCAAGTTAAGAGCCTGATGTCGTCACCGATCGGAGAAGCGATCGACCCGATCAAAATGGCAAACTTCACCTGGGATTGGGTTAAGAAAACAGGACAACCGAACTCACTTTGGCTGTTTGGCGTGGGCGATCATGGCGGCGGGCCGACTCGCGATATGTTGGAAGTGGCTCAACGATGGCAGCGATCGCCCTTCTTTCCCAAATTAAAATTCACGACCGCAATCAAGTATTTAAAAAGTTTAGAGTCTCCCAAAAATACCTGGGCTGATGAACTTTATTTAGAGTTTCATCGCGGCTGCTACACAACTCATGCTGACCAAAAGAAACAAAATCGTGACTGCGAAACATTACTTTATCAAACAGAATTATGGGCATCTCTAGCAACGATTTCTACCCAAAAACTCTATCCAAAAGCTGAACTAGAAATCGCCTGGAAAAAAGTTTTATTTAATCAATTTCACGACATTTTGCCAGGGTCTTCGATTCCTCAAGTTTTTGTCGATGCTAATCGAGACTGGAAAGAAGCCGATCGTATTCTTTCAGAGATTAAACTTCAATCCTTGAAAGCGATCGCTGATCAAATTTCTTTACCCTCACCGCCTCACTCGCAAGCGAAGGCGATCGTGGTTTTCAATTCACTCAACTGGCAGCATTCTCAAGTCGTCACCCTGTTTGAAGAAGGCGATCAAAATTGGCAAATCTACACCCTTGAAGGACAGCAGATTGCAACTGAATCGATTTGCTATAGTCAGCCTCAAAAGACGTTTTCTCTGACTTCATTTTTGGCAGAGGTGCCTGCGATCGGCTATCGCTGTTATTGGCTGTGTCCCTCCGAAACAAATGCGTCTTCAAATCAGCTTAAAGAACCCTACGTTTTAGAAAATGCGTTTTTGCGAGTTGCGCTCGACTCCAAAACAGGCAACTTATCGAGTGTGTTTGACAAGGTGGCGCAGCGCGAAGTTCTTAACGGACAGGGCAACCAGCTTCAGGCTTTTCGAGACGAGGGACAATACTGGGATGCGTGGAATATTGACCCCAACTACGCCAGCCATCCCCTTCCACCAGCCAAACTAATCTCGATCGCAAACGGTTCTCAACAGCGCTTTCAATCCAGTATTTCTCTACAGCGAAAAATCGGGCGATCGGTTTTTTACGAACGCTACAGCCTGGAGCCAAATTCTGCTGTTCTCAAGATGTTTACGCTGGTCGATTGGCAAGAACGCCACGTCTTAGTCAAAGCCGCCTTTCCGTTGAATCTGGACGCTGACGTTGCAACTTACGAAATCGCCTGCGGAGCCATTCAAAGGACGACAAAACCTGAGAACGATCGTAACCAAGCCAAATGGGAAGTGTCTGCGATCGGCTGGGCTGATTTGAGTCAGGCAGATTACGGCGTAAGCGTTTTGAGCGACTGCAAACAGGGATACGATTGCCAACCGGGTCAAATTCGCCTGACGCTGCTGCGCGGTTCAGAATTTCCTGATCCAGAAGCCGACTTGGGACTGCACACCTTCACCTACGCCCTCTATCCCCACGCTGGCAACTGGCAAATCGCCCAAACCGATCGCCAAAGCCGAGAACTCAACCAACCGTTGACCATTTTGAAGCTTGATCGTTCTAATCCAGACGGCGCCTTGGCGGCGATCGCGTCCCTTCTAAATCTCCAATCCAAAAATCTAATTCTCAGCGCATTCAAGCAGTCTGAAGCAAACCCAGAAGAATACATCCTCCGGTGCTATGAATGTCACGGACAACCCGCAGAACCGAATTTACACAGTGATTTGGGTCTGACAATCTTTAACGAAGTAACGCTTTTAGAGGAGTTTGTTTCACCCGATTCAAACCCGATCGAACCCTGGAAAATCAAAAGCTTCTCAGTCAAGACATCTCAAAAGGGAGACAGGGAATGAGAAGCCGTTGATCGATCGACATCAAACTTAATTAGTCTTCATGATCCTCAAACGGGTCATCCAACTCTTTAGCGGGGGGGCCAAAGGCAGTGTAGATGGCGTATCCGGTGAGACTGACGATCGCAGCACAGATCGAAATGTTAAGAGCTATTGCGGGTTCCATAGTCAGATTCAAATTATGAGAAGGATTCCTCTATACTATTACAAAGAATTTACACATTCTATCGAAACAATCAATTAAGTAAGGGGAGCTATGGCACAGCGGACTCGGTTGGGAGATATTCTAAAGCCCTTAAACTCTGAATACGGCAAGGTTGTTCCGGGATGGGGCACGACTCCCGTAATGGGAATTTTCATGGCGCTATTCTTGGTCTTCCTGCTCATCATCCTGCAAGTTTATAACTCGTCGCTGCTTCTCAATGATGTCAACGTCGATTGGAGAAGTCTGGGCGGCTGATTTTCGCTCAATTTGAAATTTTGCTAGTGCATTCACATCCTCGGTCTGTCCGGGGGTTTTTTTTGGCAGAATCTTTGAGGAATAGGCACTGTTGATCACTCTCACTCTGCGTTTCGGTGCTGACGAGCCGACAATTGCCCATTCCTCAAAGCTTAGAAAACTCTCATCAGGACACTTTGCCGACCACGCCTTCGACGAGCCAATTCATCGACTCAAGCTCGATCGCCGTCGTCCCGTAATCTTTGCCTTCTGGAACGATCGTTTTGCCCGTGTTGTCCTTGAGTTCGCCTTTATAGATCACCAGCGTTCCGGCTTCCATTTTGGCTCTGGCGGCTTCTGCGTCTTTTTTGGCCACCTCAGTCACACTGGGGCCATAGGGCGAAATTTTTACAAAGCCATCTTTGTAGCCACCTCTGAGCAGATGAGGAATGCCCCCATTCATCAAGGTTTTGCCTTCTCGAATCATCGTCACATAGTTGGTGTAGACCTTTGTCCAATCCCATTCTGCGCCCGTGAGATAGCCCTTGGGAGCCAGAGAAGATTGGTTGGCGTGATAGCCCGACGTATACACACCGCGCCTTTCGGCTGTCTCGATCACGACTCTGGGGCTGTCTACGTGACAGGTGATCACATCGGCTCCTTGATCGACGAGACTATTCGTGGCTTCGGCTTCCTTGACGGGCAGTGACCAATCTCCGGTAAACACAACCTGAGTCGTAATCGTCGGCTTGATGCTGCGTGCGCCCAACGTAAAACTGTTGATATTGCGAAGCACCTGGGGAATCGGTTTGGCGGCTACAAACCCCAATTTGCCTGTTTTGCTCATGTGACCTGCGACGACACCCGCGACATATTGCGCTTCGTCAATGTAGCCAAAGTAACTGCCGACATTTTTAGGGTGCTTGCTGGCATCGTAGAGACCGCCACAGTGAAAAAACTGCACTTCGGGATAGTCTGCGGCCAGCTTGAGAATGTGAGGGTCAAAATAGCCAAACGACGTGGGAAACAAAACCGTTGCTTTGTCTTGCTCGATCATGTTTCGCATCGCTTCCTGGACTTCGGTCGTTTCGGGAACGCTGGCTTGATCGACGGTTTTGACATTTAGACTTTTTAAGCCTTCTTTGCCGAGAAAGTGGGCCTGGTTATAGCCAAAGTCATCCTTGGGGCCGACATAAATGAAGCCCATGACCAGTTCTTTAGCGGCGGGGCTTGCCCCTGGAGATGGACTGGTTGCAGTATTGTTAGCAGCAGGCGCACAACCCCACAGTTTTGACGTGGTGCCAAAGGCTCCGATCGCCAACAGCTCTCTCATCACCTGACGACGAGACAGACGGCTACGTAAATAATCGTGACTCAAAATACTCTCCTCACTACGGATGCTTCAGTGATTGAAGACGGTTTTTCTGCCCAAGATTGTATTCTCCAATACAGTCGATCGAAAGGTTAGCGTCTCGTTTTGCATCGTTTCATGGGTTCGCGTTAAATCAGCGACTAGCAAGGGATGGATCAGGTAACTCTTCGCCTCGATACGATCGCGTGGGTGCCGCAAACCCGCAGGACGTACCATCTTTGTGAATTACGCTGTCTTCCCAGGGCAGGCGATAGGTTCCGTTGACCAAATCCTTCATGTAAGTGTAGGGACAATCCTGTGCGCCGCCCTGGACTGCCACATAACCGCGATGACCAAACTGATAGATATTATTCTCAACGCTCCAGTGTTGACGAGCTTCGCGCACCAAATCAGGACGTACCTCAGCGGTAATGATCTCATCGGGACGGTGACTGCCCAGGACGATCGGCGTTCCGTCAAAGTTGACAAACATGCCTTCGCCCATCGAATCAAACGTGCCGTCGGTGCCACACATACAGACCGAAGCGGTGTACATCAAATTACAAAACGCATTCGTTTGGTTGGTCACCTGCCAGCTATGCCGAATCGGAGCCGTATAGCCTGCGGTACGAATCATGATTTCTGCCCCTTTGTAAGCGCATTCTCTGGCCATCTCTGGAAACATGCCGTCGTGACAGATGATCAGAGCGATCGTGCTGCCATTCGGCCCTTCACAGACGGGAATTCCTAAATTGCCAGGTTCCCACGGTTCGACAGGCACCCAGGGATGGAGTTTGCGGTAGTAGAGTTTGAGTTCGCCAGTGTCGTCGATGATCAGTCCGCTGTTGTAGGGATTGCCGTGGGGGTTGTATTCCATAATCGAGAAGCAGCCCCAGATGTGATGGTCGCGGCAGACTTGCTGAAAGGCTTGCACCTCCGGGCCGTCTAGCCGACACATGATCTCAGGATTGGTATCCATCGACAGCCCGTGCAGTGCGTATTCTGGAAACACGACCAGATCCATTGTGGGCATGTTGCGGCGAGCTTTGGCGACGAGATGACAGATGCGATCGGTCTGCTTTGTCAGGTCATCTGGTGTCACGACATTGGGAAGCTGTAACTGCACAAGCCCGACGACGACCCCGTTTGGAGATTTGTTTAACCCACCCAATCCGCTCATGATTTAACCTCAGCCTTCTGGTTTGCTGTCAGCTTCTATCATGTTTTTTTGGGTGTGATTCGTGTTTTGGGATACCGTTGGGCGGATCGGCTGGAGATTCTGATTTCAACAAGGTTGTTGGGTCAGTTTAGAAACGCAAAAAAATTTGATGCGCTTCGCGCAGAAGAGAAGAAGGGTAAAGAGCAAAAGGGCAAGAGGGCAAAGGGCTAAAGAGTCCTCGGCACAGAACAGACAACACGAAAACCGAGGCCGTAGTTGCTGCGAATCCCTGCCACACCGTTGTCGCGAGACGCAGAACGGCAATTCCAAGGATTGACGTTCCAAGAACCGCCCCGCAACACGCGATTTGCATCCTTATCCTTAGAAATCCAGGCGCTGCTATTTTGCGGCGCTCCTTTATAGTTGGGATGCCAGTGATCCTCACACCATTCCCAAACATTTCCATGCATGTCGTACAGCCCAAATCCATTCGGCGAAAAACTGCTTACGTCAGTTGTCTGTTCTCGATAGATTCCTTTTGCCCCTTTTCCATAAGAGCCTGGATAGTCCATTCGATCTTGCCCACAATAATTTGCTAAATCTGTTGAGACTGTTTCGCCAAAGTGAAAAGGAGTTGTGGTGCCAGCACGACAAGCATATTCCCATTCGGCTTCGCTAGGTAGGCGATACAGCCCTGCGATTTTTGGGGAAAGGCGACCTTCTACAAGGCGATTCAGGCGATCGCAAAACTCCACCGCTTCAAACCAGGAGATTTTCTCAACCGGTCGATTGGCTCCTTTGAATTTTGCCGGATCTGAGTTGAGATCGTGATTGATTTTGGGCAGAGCAGCGATCGCTTTCCATTGCGCTTGAGTGACAGCAAATTTGCCCATATAAAAAGGAGCGATCGTCACTGTATGAATTGGTTTTTCACGCTCGGACTCATCTGAACCCATCTGAAACGAACCTCCCGGAATCGAAACCATATCCAAAAAGACATTCTTGCCTAACGCTTCTCGGAAATATTCGGCTTTTGCGCGGCGCGATCGCTTTACCAACTCAGTATTTCGCCCAAACAGTCCAGAAGTTTGAACTTCAAGGGTCACCACCTCAAATTCAAAAGTGGAGGCAGATGGGACGGCGCTACGAGTTGATGCTGGAGGAGCGTTAGATTGAGTGACTGTCTGTATGGGAGGCGGAGTGATCGGCATCCGGGCAAGTCTCTCAATGCCCTCGATCGCATCAGGGTCAGGTGGAGGAACTGCCAAAACCCTTAGCCAACATTGTTTTGCTAATCGATAGTCTTGCCTCGACTCGGCTCGGTAAGCATCCATTTTTAGCGCCTGCTTATCCCCAACCGTTGCATATTGAGGAATCAGAATCAGGTGAGACTTGGTGACAGGTTCCGCGATCGTGTAGGGCGTTTGTTGAGCGTTTCGATGATGCTGACCGACAATCTCAGGAACACGATGTTCTAGATATTGATTGAGCCGCTCGACTGTTGCACAGCGGCCTTGAATGCCCAAACCCTCTAGCAGCGCTTTGGTAAATGCACCCTGCTGAATCGCTTCGATTTCATAGGAATATTGACTGGGACTGCACGAAAAAACGCTGACCACACCCGTTTGTCTTACTTTGTCTGCGGTCTCGTTGCCAATCCCTTCACCCGATCGCGTCGCCAAATTTCGGCAAGCATCCAGCATCAGCACCACATTGTCAGCCCCACATCGCCGAAGCCGCTCAGTCACATAGTTAATCGGAATAGCAGTATTTTCAATATCACTGGGATCGCCATCTGAAGGCATCAAGTAATCGCGATCGGCGTGACGAATGCCATGACCACTAAAGAAAAACCAGAAATTGTCCCCATCCTGCATAAAGCGCGTCTCAAAAATCTCGCGCAACACCCGCAGCAGATTAGTGCGAAACGGACGAGTTGACTTACCATTGCGAGGCGGCGAATCGTCTGAAAAGAAAAACACCTTCTCAAACCCCGCTTCTTGACGCAAAAAACTTTCCATCAGCAGCGCGTCCTGTTTTGCATACCGAAGAGGCTGCAAAAACTCATACTGATTGATTCCAATGACGATCGCTTGATTCCTTGCCATCCGTCCTCTAACTCACTCGCTTAAACTTGAGCTTGATTGCCCCCTTTGCCTCAGCCTTGCCCCCCGCAATCAATTTCACTTCACCACTGCCCGTAATTTCGATCGCCAGTTCAATCTCATCCAGTTGCATCTTAGGCTTTGCCGTCGCGACTTGGGCAGCCTGCGCCTCCGCCTGACTAAACAAACGATTCACCACGCTCAAAAAGTGACTCATTCGAGTTTCGAGTTCGGTCACGCTGATCTTTCTCGCGGCCAGCACTCGCTGCTGCACCTCTTCTCCCCAACCTCTTTTGCCCTCTAAGGGGACTTCCAACGTATCATCTGTGACAACCCAAAGGGTTTCTTCTGATATCGGGTCTGACATTGATTTCATTGCCGAGAATATTTCACACTCATCATGGCAGATCAATTTCGAGATTGTGATCGCGATCCAATCTCTACCTAAATTCACCCTTTCTGAGTTCATTCCGCATTCGGCAACACGCAGAAAACAATCTGGGTCGCCTATTGCCAAAAGTCAAGACATACAGTAGGCTCGTATCTCATAACCGAAAATTCCTCGATCAAAGCGTCACCTGAAGCTGCTGGACACAGCAACAAGTGACTAACCCCCCAACTGTACAAGGCAGTCCGGAGGCTAGAAGGCAGTTTATCACTCCACTAGCCACCCTGACTTGCAATGCAAAAAAGCAATCGGGGTGGCTTTGGTTTTGGGTCATTCACTACCCACCCATCTCCTCAGTGGAGGATAACACTGCCATGTCTAACCATTCTGAATTTCCTGCACTTGTAGGCAACACCGACCCACGATTTTTGACGATCGCTGTCATCGGACTGCCCGACTATGTAGAAGACTACATCCTGCAACAATACACCTACGGCTTTGCCCAACCCGACGAATGGAGCCAGCCCATGCCTGTGATCGGTCGTCCCGGTAAAGTCGTGACCGTCCTGAATCGCAACTGTTTTGGTTAGAGTTTCGAGCTAAAGTTTTGCAGACGATCGCATTCGATTCGATGGATTGCGATCGTCCCGCTCTACGACCCACAACTTTGTTAACGTCAGCTCGATGAACGCTTCGCTTCGCTTTTAGATCCAGGAACGCCCCCTAAATCCCCCACGAGTGAGGGACTTTGAACCAGAATTCCTCCTGAAAGTCCCCCAAGATTGGGGGGTTGGGGGGCAGAAGCCGTGAACAGCGAAGCGGAAAACCTCTTATCGAATTCACGTTTTGTTAGGCTACGTTTGGCTACCCATCGCGTCACACCGAGGCAGACCATGACCGCACTCATTGTCAATTTGCGTCCGACGATCGACCTCACCGATGAACAGTTCTATCACCTGTGTCAAAACAATCCCGACCTCCGCTTTGAGCGCACCGCAAAAGGAGAACTGATCATCATGTCCCCTACAGGTGGAGAAACCGGAAAACGAAACTTTAGCCTGACCACCCAGCTTGGAATTTGGACAGAACAAGACGGCTCTGGCGTGGGCTTTGATTCTTCAACCGGATTCAAACTGCCGAATGGCGCAAACCGCTCTCCCGATGCCGCCTGGATTCTCAAAGATCGCTGGAATGCCCTCACTCCCGAACAGCAAGGGAAGTTTCCACCGATCGCCCCCGATTTTGTCGTCGAATTGCGCTCCCAAACAGACTCCTTAGAAACGCTAGAAGCCAAAATGCAGGAATACCTCGACAACGGCGTGCGACTCGGTTGGCTACTCGACCCCCAAACGCCCCAGGCAAAAATCTATCGCCCAGAGCAGTCTGTACAAACCCTACTTTCTCCCACCACACTCTCTGGTGAAGACGTACTTCCAGGCTTTGTGCTAGATGTAAAGCGAGTCTTGGGTTAGCCTCGATCGCATTTTTCTTGATAAAGAGACACGATCGTCTTCACTACGTCATCAATACTGAGATGATCAGTTTGCAGTTCGATCGCGTCCTCTGCTTTTCTCAAAGGTGAAATCGTGCGGGTGCTGTCTTTGCGATCGCGTTCGGCAATCAGTTGTTCTAGCTGTTTGAGATCGATGGCTTCTTTACCCTGATTTTTGAGGTCTTGCTGTCTGCGTCTGGCTCGTTCTTGCACTGAGGCGGTCAAAAAGATCTTGAGTTCTGCGTCAGGAAAAACGTTGGTGCCAATATCACGACCTTCGACGACGATGCCGCCCCGTTGACCAAACTGCTGTTGTTGTCTGACGAGAACTTTTCGCACGGCCGCTTGAGCCGCGATCGCCGACACCTGAGCCGTCACTTCCAAAGTGCGAATCGCCTCGGTGACATCTTGACCATTGATCAAAATCCGTGTGGAATCAGGCTGATTGACAAACTCGATCGAGCAGCGGCTCACCAACTCGGCAATTTCTGGCTCGTCGTCGATCGCCACTTCTGACTTCAAAACCAGCCAGGTCAACGCCCGATACATTGCTCCCGTGTCTAGATAGAGCAAGCCCAACGCCTGAGCGACCAGTTTGACAACGGTGGACTTTCCGGCACCGGCCGGGCCATCGATCGCCACGATCGGTTGACGAGTTTGCAGACGAATATTGTCAATCAAGCGTGTCGTACCCAGACGAGCCGCGATCGCCAACAGCCCTCTGTCTTCGACTTCATTCAAAGGTTCAAGAGTCGTTGGGTTGACCAATTCAACGTATTCGGGCTTCATATCGGGTACTTTCTCCAGTTCTGTCTTAACTGCCTGAATTAAATTAGCACTCAACCGCTCCCCAGATCGAAAAGCTTTCTCGGCTTGAGAGAGTCCTCGATACAAGGCGGTTGCTTGGTTCCTTTCTTCTAAACTCAAATACTGATTCCGGGAACTCAGCGCCAAACCACTCAATTCTCGAACAATTTCGCAGGGCACTATTTGAACAGGCAAATTCAAATCGGCCACCAATCGCTGAATAACTGCCAACTGCTGGGCATCTTTTTGACCAAAATAAGCGCGATCGGGCTGCACTAAGTTTAAGAATTTTGTCACAATTGTCGCCACTCCTTCAAAGTGCCCCGGCCGAAACACACCACACATGACTGACAGCATCGACGGCGGTGGCATCACTTGAGTAGGTTGCAAACGACTGACTCCAATCTCTTGCAGAGTCGGCGCAAAAACAACATCCACGCCCGCCTGTTCACAGAGTTGGCGATCGGCTTCTAGCGTGCGCGGGTAGCGATCAAAATCTTCATGAGGGCCAAACTGAAGCGGATTGACAAAAATCGTCACGACAACAATTTTGTTTTCTCGTCTCGCTCGTTGAATCAGGCTCAAATGCCCGACATGCAGAGCGCCCATTGTCGGAACTAACCCGATCGTCAGCGCTGGATTGCCCGACAAAATCTCTGTAAACTCATCCGATCGGGGCTGTTTGCCACGGCTGAGATCCAAAAAACAACGAAGTGCCGCAACAGTCGTAAACAAGCGCACCAGAAACCCCCAGAATGATCTCGCTTTGTAACTTTACTTAAGTGTATAGAATTCGCTTTAGAGGTGGCATTGAAAAAGAATGAAGGATGAAGGATGAGGGATGAGGGATGAGGGATGAGGGATGAAAGAGTCCTCTGTTTGCGTTGAAGCGTTAGAATTCCAGGAAGTAGGGGTTATAAAACTTTATGAACTTTTTCACTCAAATTCTGCACATTGTTGGATCTGGGGCAACGGCTTACATTTCGGCTCGGAGTATGCGCGATTTGCAGACGCGACCTGACGTTTTGGCAGCGTTTCAATTAGCGGAGTCTGGCTCAGTTCCCTTTTTGGAAGCCTTGCGCGATCGTGCTCAATCAGAAGGCAATGACTGGCTCGCCGAACGGCTCGATCGACACGCGGCGGATGAGCGTCGTCACGGACAGATCTTTGCTCACGCCCTCAAACAATTGAATAAACAGGTGATCGATTTCAAGAAGATGCCGCAAAAAGTGGTCGATGGCAGACCCGATGAGCGCAAACAAAGTCCTTTCTTTGGCGCTTACTTTGAAGGCTACTCGCAAGACGATCTCAAGCCCGCCAACATTCCCTGGACTGTATTCTTTGGCAGCACCTACATTCTGGAATTGGATGCGAGTCAAGACTTTTTGCGGATGGCTAACACTTTGCCCGAAGATGAACCTCGCAGCGCCAATCTCAAAAAAGGCATGATCAGCATCGCCCAAGACGAAACTAGCCACGCAGCTTATCTACGCGAAGCAATGGAACGCTACCTCGGTGAAAGCGTGACTCAAACGACGATCAACGAATGGCGCACCCGCAAAGTCAACGCCATGATGGCTATGGTGAGCAACTTCATTCAAAAGGCTGGCAAGATGCCCTCAATGGTGCAAGAAGGCGCACCCGTAGAGATGGAGCGTCAAGAGCCAGAAAAAGTGGCGGCGTAGGGCTAAAGACCAAAGACTAGAAACCTATTCTGTCCAAAGTCCAATGCCACAGTCCAATGTCTGATGTCTAAAGTTCAACGTCTTCTGTACGATCGGCCGTGAATCAGAAAGCATTTCATGGCTGATCCCCTTCTCGCTACGTCCTACAATATGAGAGGCGCGTTAATTATTCGTAACTCATGCAGGTAGCTCCTTCCGTTGCGTCAATTCCGGGACAGTATTGGACTTGGCGACAACAGCCCGTCTATTACGTCAAAGCCGGAGAACGATACTCAGATTACCCTCCAGGGGAACTGCACAGCAATCGTCCCCCTTTATTGTTGGTTCACGGATTTGGGGCATCGACCGACCATTGGAAAAAAAATATTGCCGGACTCAGCCAGGACTTTGAAGTTTGGGCGATCGACTTGATGGGGTTTGGGCGATCGGGCAAGCCAGATTGGAAGTATAGCGGTGACCTCTGGCGCGATCAGCTTCACGAATTCATTACCGAAGTCATTGGTCAACCTGCTGTCCTGGCTGGAAATTCTTTAGGCGGCTATGTGGCGCTTTGTCTAGCATCCCAGCGTCCCCAGTCGGCAGCAGGACTGGTTCTCATCAACAGCGCTGGCCCATTTACAGACATTCAGGGGACGACCAAGCCAGATCCCATCCGGCAGGTGATGGGCAGCGTAGTGACGACGCTGTTTCAGCAGGATTGGGCAAGTTATTTGCTGTTTAAGTACATTCAGCAGCGATCGGTGATTCGCAAAACGCTGGAGAAGGTCTATCTCGACCAGAGTGCCATTACGGATGAGTTGATCGAAGATATCTATCGTCCGTCTTTTGACCCTGGAGCCGAAAAGGTCTTTGCGTCTGTGTTTCGCACGCCCCAAGGCGAAAAGGTTGATGTGTTGCTCCATGAGTTGACTAAGCCACTTTTGATGCTGTGGGGTGAAGGCGACCCGTGGATTAATGCGAGAGAACGGGGCGCAAAGTTTCGCAGCTACCATCCCCAACTGACGGAATATTATCTGAATGCGGGGCATTGTCCTCATGATGAGATTCCCGATCAGGTGAATGAGTTATTGCGATCGTGGGTTCTCAGTCTCTAGTGAAGCGTCACAGTCTATACGAGCTTCTGTTGAAAATTGGGTCTAGTCCGATCGCTCTTCAGAAGCTTTTTGTTTGGCTTTGATTAGTTCAACGAGGTGCTCCATCGATCGCACCTTCACACGAGGACTGGCATACACTTTGTCCATAAAAGCGTGGAAAGCCTCATCATCATTTCGATGCTCCAATACATAAACTCTGAGTTCTGCTTTCGTCATTTCTGCAAAATTTGGTTTATTCATGGAAATTCTGTCTCTCCGTTACGGTTGATGGTGATCTCGATCGTTTCTCCAGCCAAAATTGCGATTTTATTGTCCCGCAAATCTAGCCGCACCAGGTAAATTGGCAGAAACATATTCGTGAGTTCTTGGCAAACTCGGAAGCACTCAAGCGTCTGGGCGGGAGTCGGTAAAAGCGAACTTCTCATTCCTATTGTGTATCCAAAAATTCGGGAATGTCACCCGGACAACGTTCTGAGAGTTCCCAATTACTCCGCATTCAAAAACTCCAGATAGGAACTGCTGATTTCTTTGACCGCCAACTCGTAAAGTTGTTTGCCATGTTCTGGAGTTGCTAGAGCGGGATTTGACCCCATGCGCCCATCAGGATAGCGCCGCCGAAAATCGATCGCCCCATAAATCGGATGACCCTTCGCAACCTCTTCGCTCAAGGGTGCCTGCTTAATCGATTCAGGATAAATGTACTGAGTTAAGGCGACTTCGCTGGGCGTGGCGTGAGAACCTTCCTGGTCGCCATACAGTTCTTTAGCCAATCGGTAGACCGACCCGCACATATACCAATTGCTGATCTGACACTGCACGCGATCTCTTTGAGTTACCCGCAAGGGGTCGCTGCCCTCAAGTCGCAAATCTGCCAGATGCGCGTAGGTTTCAGAAAAAGCCGCTTTCATCGTTGCCACATTACCGCCGTGACCGTTGATGAAGAAAAACTTGCGAAAGCCCGATCTCTTCGAGTTACCCGCAAGGGGTCGCGCCAGACACGTCACATAATCGCGAATCATCAAAATCATCGTGCTGGGACGCAAACTCATACTTCCTGGAAACGCCGTGTGATGCAGTGCCATACCGACATTGATAGTAGGAGCGACGATCGCCTGGGTTACCTCCCCGACTCCACGCGCGATCGCTTCTGCACAAATCGCATCTGTGCTAATCAATCCAATCGGGCTGTGCTGCTCAGTCGAACCGATCGGCAAAATAATTCCGTTGGACTGCTCTAAATAGCGCTCAACTTCTAACCAAGTACTCAGATGTAGCTGCATGATCTGTCTCAATAAGGTCTTGCTTCACTATAAATAGGGGGACACGCTTTGGTAGGATGACTGAGCGTTAGCAGGGACACCTCGCTGATTCTCACGCTCGAAAACGTTTATAGGCGGCAAATTCAGGCACAGTAAAAAGTTATCATTCAGATAGTTGAATAGATAGTTGAACCTTTGCTGCTGAAGCCGACATTGTTAGGCACGTGGATCTAAAACAAGTCTTTAAAACCCCAAACCCAATCATTGGTGTGGTTCACCTCTTGCCCCTGCCCACTTCTCCGCGCTGGGGTGGCAATCTCAAAGCAGTCTTCGATCGCGCCGAACAAGAAGCAACCGCATTGGCCGCAGGAGGCGTAGACGGCATTATTGTCGAAAATTTCTTTGATGCGCCGTTTCCCAAAGATCAGGTCGATCCGGCTGTGGTCAGTGCGATGACGCTGGTAATTCATCGGCTTCAAGGGATGGTAACGCTGCCGATCGGGATTAATGTCTTGAGAAACGATGCTCGAAGTGCGATCGCCATTGCCTCCTGTGTCGAAGCTCATTTCATTCGAGTCAACGTCTGGACGGGCATCATGGATACCGATCAGGGCTTGATCGAAGGACGGGCCCATGAATTACTGCGCTATCGGCGAGAGTTGGGGAGTGATGTCAAAATTTTGGCGGATGTGTTGGTGAAACATGCTCGTCCCCTGGGTTCGCCTAATTTGACGACGGCGGTGCAGGACACGATCGAGCGGGGACTTGCCGATGCAGTGATTCTGTCGGGTTGGGCGACGGGCAGCCCTCCGAGTCTCGAAGATTTAGAGTTGGCCAGTGCGGCCGCGAGTGGAACGCCCGTTTTGATTGGCAGTGGTGCCGACTGGGAAAATATTCCGACTTTAATGCAGGCAGCGGATGGCGTGATTGTCTCCAGTTCTCTCAAGCGACAGGGCAAACGAGAGCAAGCGATCGATCCGATTCGGGTCAGCCGTTTTGTCGAAGCAACTCGGCGCAGCATTCCAGCCCAAGAGTCAGAGAAATCAGTGTCTTCGATGAGTTTGCATCCTTGAAGAATCGGCTTCGAGCGGAATGCGATTCCCTCAGTTTAAGATTTGACCTGGACTGGATGAAGCGCTATTCTCAAAGGCTTTCTAAGTAGCTCAAGAGATCGGCCATTTCTTGGGGACTGGGTTGGAACTGGGGCATCGGGGGGGTTTTGCCGCTAATCACCTGCTCGATAAGCCGAATGTGAGATTTGCGGTTTGAGACCCCTTTGAGACTGGGGCCGACTTTGCCATCGGCCATCAGCCCGTGACAGCCCGCACAATTCATTTGAAAAATGGCGTGACCCATCACCTCATCCCCCGATCGAGACAACACTTCTCGAATGTAGGGGTCAGGCTTATGAAACTGGTACATGCCCAAGATCGCCAGCACGATCGCAAGGGAAATCACCAGAGTCGTCACAAGGATTCTCTGGACAAGATTTTCAGGTTTCGCAATCTGCTCGTTCAAAAGTCTTTACTTCAGGAAGATATGTAACGGAAATCATTCATTTACTAAACAGACTTTAACAAATTTTGGCAAAACATTCATAGCAAGTCAGGAATGGATGCCGAGGAGTGGACAATGCAAAGCGAGGTGGAGCAAAGCTTAAATCTTGTTGAGTCCAGAGTTTTTTGATTTTTTGGGCGATCGCATCCATTAGGATCTCTAGTAGCGATATATTGAGTAAATGTATCAGAACCTTAAAAAACCAGGAGCGCGATCGTGATTGAACCGATTCTGTTAGGCATTGTGTTGGGGCTTATTCCGGTGACGCTGGCAGGGCTGTTTGTGGCGGCCTACACACAATACCGTCGCGGCAACCAACTCAACCTGTAGAAGAGATGTAGAAATTGGGCGGTTGTCTAATTTCTCCAACGTATTAGAAATACTTTGACGGTGAGGATGAGTCGATCGGCTTGTCCTCATTTTTCTTGTCCTCTTTTTTAGTGTATTTTCTGCTGAAGCGTTGTCGATTTGTCACACGGCTGACAACCCTTGCTATTAGACTGCCAGCATTGCTGTGTTAGGGATGCTCGTATATGGAACCTTCTTTGCTCAAATCTATTCTTCTCAGCGCCCTCGAAATTTTGCACGGGAATGCCAGATGGATGGGGTGGAATTTGTTTTTGGCATTGGTGCCGCTGGCTTTAAGTGTGCTGCTGTTTCGTCACACTCAACTAGGCGCTTCGACGCTAACCCTGCCCCCGATCGCGTTGCAGTCTCGTCACCGTTCTGGGCTGTGGTGGGTTGGGGTTGTTGTGTTTGTCGCATTTTTGCCCAACGCGCCTTATATTTTGACGGATGTAATCCACTTTATTGATGATGTTCAAGTCACTGGCTCTGAGGTCTGGCTGACCACGCTAGTCATCATTCCGCTGTATGTATTGTTTATTTTTTCTGGTTTTGAGTCGTACGTTTTGTCGTTGATTAATGTGGGATATTATTTAAACCAACGTGGTTTACGACGCTATGTTTTGGTGATGGAGTTAGCGGTACATTTGTTGAGTGCGATCGGGGTTTATTTGGGTCGTTTTTTGCGTTACAACAGTTGGGATTTAGTGACTCGATTGGATGATGTCATGCTGACCATGATCGATGATCTGACTGGGAAGCGGCCGCTGTTGGCGATCGTCGTCATTTTTCTACTCACTACGGCGCTCTATTTACCATTTAAGCAAGTGACTTTGGCGGTGGCTGCTTATTCTGAAAAGGACACTCACTCAGCCGTCGATCGCCCTTAGCGCTGCAAATTTGATAGTAAATTTCAAGCGTCTCCAGATAGCGAGTTTATTGAATTCACGCTCTCATGCTGATCAGTGCATTCGGCTCCCTTTGTTTAGCAGGCGTTGTTCGGCGCGGGCGATCGCTCGATAAGTGGCCTCAACCGAATTGGGATCAACCGAAATGGTCGTAATGCCAGATTGAATCAACCGATCTACCAGTTCAAGATGTTGAGTCGAGACAGCGCCGCAAATTGAGCAAGGAATCTTTAAGCGTCGAGCGGTTTTGACCAGATGATCGATCGCACTTAAGACAGCCGGATGCCGTTCGTCAAAGGCAGATGCCATCAGGCTATGGTCGCGATCGACCCCCAACAATAATTGAGTGAGATCATTGGTGCCGATCGAGATGCCTTCAACACCTGCCTGCACATATTCAGGAAGCAAAAATAAGATAGAAGGCACCTCTGCCATGATCCAAAGTTGAAACTGAGATTGCTGGATCAGCCCTGATTGCTCAACTCGTTGACGACAAAAAACAAACTCCTCGACGGTACGCACAAAAGGCAATATCAGCCTGAAATTAGAGTAGCCCGCCTGTTGCACTTGATGCAGTGCCGTTAGCTCGACTTCAAACAAGGCCGGATTCAACACATAGCTAAAAGTCCCTCGAATGCCCAGCATGGGATTGGTTTCTAAAGAAACGGACGCGCCGCCCTCCAGAGATCGAAACTCATGCGATCGCAAATCGAGTGAGCGATAAAACACCGGACGAGGCGCAAAGGCTTCTACAAATTGACGAATCTGATCGGCGAGGCGATCGATCAATTCCGCTTGTCTGCCCTGTTGCAACCATAAATGAGGATGTTGCCCATCGAGAATCGACAAAATCATCAGTTCCGATCGCAGCAAGCCCACGCCGTCGATCGCCAGACTGGCTGCTTGATCGAGTCGATCCACCTGACTTAAATTGACCATGAGTTGAGTCGCGATCGGGCTGGAGCGTTCTGCCGGGGTCGTGGTGTTGATTTCAGCCTCAGAATTTTGCAGCGTCAAGTCCATCACGGGCGGAGTGACTTCTTTTTGGGGTTGAGCGAAATAGATTTCTCCCCGATCGCCATCCACAAATAGCCAATCGCCAGTCTGGATGCGCTGGGTGGCTTGAGCGGCTCCGACGACTGCGGGAATGCCAAACTCTCTGGCAACGATCGCCCCGTGGCTCGTCATTCCACCTTGTTCTGCAATAATGCCAACGGCTTGTTTGAGCAGCGGCAACCAGTCCGGCAAAATCATCGGAGTCACCAAAATTGTGCCCGGCAAAATCTCTGAGAAGCTGGAATGCAGATCGGTGATCACAGTGGCTTGAGCCGTTCTTTGTCCCGGTGCGGCTGCCAGTCCAGACACGATCGGAGGAGAACCTGATTGGATTTGTAGGGCTGGCTCATGCTCTAATTTTGAAGACTCTGCGCCTAAAGAACCAGAAATCTGACTGCTGACCTGCGTGATATAAGTCGAGTCGCAGCGCGTCCATTCCAAAACCAACAGGGCACTAAAGTCGGCAGTCAACCGCTGGGCAAGCTGTCCAAACTGCTGCAAATCAACGGAGCCTAAAACAAACTGCTTATCTTGAAGGTCACTGAGTGCATAGGATGCAAGCGGTGACGCAAAGGATTCAGACAAATCAACCACGGGCTGAGAAACGCGATAGGCGATCGTCTTGCTGCCCAACTTTTGAGACTGCACAGACCCATCTTCGAGCGTGATCTGATAGAAATCGGGTAGCACTTCTCCGTAGGCGATCGCTTGTCCCAATCCCCAGGTAGCCAACACTTCCCAGTGAGTCTGCTGGCGCTGTAGATAGCCCGATGCCGTCGCATTCAACACAGGCTGAACAATCACCGCGAGTTGAATTTGATGAAGCTGCAAGTTCGATCGCTGCCAGTAGAGTAGACTTCTCGCACGAAAGATCTGGGCCCACAGCTTTTTGAGGGCGGCTTCTAGCGATTTGCCATCTGTTCTACAGATCTGGCTATCTAATAAGCTGGTCGCTTCTGGATGAATTGTCGGCGTGAATCCATTCACCTTGGCACCCGTCACCGTTAGAGACGGCCGCAACATCACCGCTGACGCTGGTTCTAATTGAGAAACTGCCAATCCTAGCTGAGAAATCCACTCCGCAGGTAAAGGAGTCGCCGCGATCGTCTGCTGAATTTGTCGAGCGATCGCCTGAAGCTGAAGTGCATCTTCTACATTGACATGCAGTGACGATTGGGCCAGATCAAAAAAGAGCGGATCTGACCATTCGATACTGTCCAAAAATTCTCGAAACAGCGCCGTCGAAACCACAAAACTCGGAACGATCGCATACCCTCTCTGCCACAGATAGCTGAGATGAAGGGCTTGATCTCCGACCTGCTGATGATCTTTGGTTTGAATCTGGTCGAGCCAATAGAGGTTGTCCACTCATCCAAGCCAATTGCGCTGTGTCTGATTCTATGATGAGCGATCCCCCTTCGGACGATTCCTTAGAATGATTGAACGATTGAGCGAGTTTTGAGCGACTGGGCATCTTGAGAGAAGACCTGCGATCGCCTCCTATGCTTCAAAATCTTCTCAACTTCTTTTTACAATCCGCTTGTGCCCTGTGTGAACGATCAACGGCGGGCCTGTTTTGTCCGACCTGTGAAAAGCAGCTAAAAGCCTGTCAGTTTGAGCATCCAACTCAATTTTGGCAGGGGTCATCTCCATTTTTTGCCTGGGGCGCATATCGCGATGGACTCAAGCGCACGATCGCTCACCTCAAATATGACAATCAGCCCCAATTGGCTTATCCACTCGGACAGTGGTTGGCTCAGTCTTGGCTAGAAACCGATCTGAGTCGCTCTAAATTAACAGTGGTGCCAATTCCTCTGCATCCTGACAAACAGCAGCAGCGCGGCTTTAATCAAGCAGAACTAATCGCCCAAAGCTTTTGTGAGTTTACAGGCTATCCCCTACGTCACGTGCTGGAGCGAGTGCGATCGACCGAGGCGATGTTTGGTCTATCTGCCGATCGGCGGGCTGCCAACTTAGCCCAGGCTTTTGATTTAGGGAAACAGTTTAGGCGCGATCGTCCGGCTCATCCTGTTTTGCTGATCGACGACATCTACACCACAGGAGCCACCATCAAAGCTGCCACACAAACGCTTCACCGATACGGCATCCGGGTTCGAGGAGTCGCAGTCGTCGCAAAACCACAGCTCTGGAAGGAGAAGGGAGGAGGGAGGAGGGAGGAGGGAGGAAAGTATGACTCTGCCTAATCTTCAGAGATCGGCGTTGCTGAATCAGGGGATGAATCGCCCCAAAGCGGCGGGAACCCCAAGGTTCAAAGTCCCCCAATCTTGGGGGATTTAGGGGGCGAAAAGATGGACACTTTCCACAGAGTCATCCCTCCAATCAGCAACGCCCAGAGATCAGTATTCCTCGTTTTAGACCACCTTTGCTAGCTGAATGCTAACCAGAGAACGTTTGCCCGTGTCGCCTCCTCCCTCCTCCCTCCTCCCTCCTCCCTTTAACGCGGACGCACGATCGACTGAGGCGGCACTTCTGAGGAGCCAAAGACGGGACTCGGATCTAAGCCTGTGATTTGCTGAAACTGATCAGGAGTCAGAGTGCTGGTGATTTCTGCAACTTCCCAGTGTTTGAGAAGGGTGTGAACCTGATCGAGAAAAGGAATGCCTCTGGGCAACGTGACGGTGAGCCAATGGGTGACGATCGTCTCGGTCAAAGCAAGCTCAATCAACGGTGACGCATAGGTTTGCAGCAGTTCGTTTAAGTAGGTTGCAAACGATTCTGCTTCGCTGCCTTCTAGCTGATAGCTGCTGACAATATGCTTGACTCGCTGTTGACTGAGTTGTTGCTCAAGTGTCATCCAAACTCCAATCTTTTTTGTGAATTGATTTTTGTGAATTGATCTGTGGCTATCGTCACCAACATACGACAATTTCTAGCTTATCTTAACTTGATTAGAACGGTTCACTCAGAAGGGCGATCGCGGACTCGTTTCTAACCAATCGGTTGCCCAACATTGAACAAAAAATCTTAGATAAAACGGCTGAAAAGCTTGTAAAATGGCATTCTTAGCTATTCTCAGTCATAGGTGTTTTGTCATTGAGCGCACGGTAGAGACGGCATTACAAGAGCCACGATCGCTGATTTGATCTCAATTCTCTGATGGTGTATCGCTTTGATCTGATGACAAGTGCCCCAACTTGTGAGATAACCCAACTCATACCCTTATTGCCGACAAGCCCTATGGATCTCAAAGCGCTGATTCGCGAAATTCCAGACTTTCCCAAACCTGGCATTCTCTTTAAGGACATCACCACGCTGTTACAGAATGCGGAAGGGTTGAACTATACGATCGATTTGCTGGCTGAGAAATGCGCTGAGTTTTCACCTAACTGCATTGTGGGCATGGAGTCACGCGGCTTTATTTTTGGCGCACCGCTGGCTTACAAAATGGGAATCGGCTTTGTCCCCGTTCGCAAACCTGGCAAGCTGCCCTCTGCTGTTCATTCGATCAAATACGAGTTGGAATATGGCACCGATTGCCTAGAGATTCACAAAGACGCGCTTCAAGGGGGCTGCCGCATTCTCATGGTTGATGACCTGATCGCCACAGGCGGAACCGCAGGCGCAACGGCTCGTCTGATTCAAAAAACAGGCTGTGAACTGGTCGGATGTGCCTTTGTCATTGAGCTAAAAGATCTCAACGGTCGGAGTCAGCTACCAGATGTTCCGATCGTCACCCTGGTTCAATATTAGGATATAGTTCACAGGTCATTTGTTGGCAGGTCAGACGCAAGATCAAAACCGACGAATGGCCGTCTACCTTCTAAACGCGACGAGCCAAGCAATATGACTGTATCAACCCGTGGAAAGCTGCGATCGAGTTGGGATGGCTTTACCGAAGCGCTCACCAGCGAGACGACTGTGTATGTGGTTAAGCGATTGCTTCAAGCGTTGCTGACTCTACTTTTGGCATCTGCGCTTAGTTTTTTCATTATTGAAATGGCTCCGGGTGACTATCTGGATACACTCAGAGAAAACCCTAAAATTTCACCGGAACGCATTGAGCAACTCAAACAGCAATTTGGGCTAGACAAGTCCTGGCCAGAACAATATGGTCGCTGGCTGTGGCGGGTGGTGACTCAGGGCGACTTTGGGACGAGTTTTGCCTACAATCGATCAGTGGCTTCTCTCCTATGGGAGCGAGTTCCGGCGACGTTGCTGATTGCGATTTCTTCGCTGATTTTTACCTGGTTGGTGGCGATTCCGATGGGGATTGTTGGGGCGATTTATCAACAGCGTTGGATCGATCGCGTTTTGCAAGTTCTCAGCTATTCGGGTCAGGGGTTTCCCAGTTTTATCACCGCCTTGTTGCTCCTGATTTTTGCTCAAAACACGTCGCCGTTGTTTCCGGTCGGAGATATGACGAGCATTGATCACGCTGACCTGAATCCCTTGGGCAAAGTTTTGGATATTGGCTGGCACATGATCTTGCCAACGATCGCCCTGAGTGTGGCCAGTTTTGCCGGGTTACAGCGAATTATGCGAGGACAACTGCTCGATGTGTTGCGACAGGACTACATTCAAACCGCCCGTGCTAAAGGACTTCCTGAAAACAAAGTCGTCTACGTTCACGCGCTGAGAAATGCCATCAACCCGATCATTACTCTCTTAGGATTCGAGTTTGCCGGATTGTTGAGCGGTGCCTTTATTGCAGAATTTTTCTTTAACTGGCCGGGTCTGGGACGGCTGATTCTCCAGGCGCTACTGGTTCAAGATTTGTATCTGGTGATGGCCAGTCTGATGATGGGCGCAGTTATGCTGATTTTAGGAAACCTACTGGCTGACCTATTACTCAAAGCAGTCGATCCTCGGATTAATCTGGCAGACATTAACTGAGGGATAAGGAAGAAGGGAGGAGGGATGAAAGGGTGATTGTTGAAGGCTAGTTTCGTTTGACGAATTTTGTTTGATGAATTGCGTGAAGCGATCGCCGTCTCTTGCCGATTCCCACGACTGACCTTTTTAGCACTCTTAGGAGATTTCCTCTAATAAATCTACCCGGCTGTCTCCATTGAGAGTTCTGCAAGTCAAAGTCCTCCAGAATGGGGGGATCTAGGGGGCTTCCCAAGATTGGTAACTTCTTTGCTAGAAATCTCCTTAACAAAACGTGAATTTGATGGAATTTTCTCGCTTCGTTATTCAGCACTTCTGCCCCCCAACCCCCCAATTT
>NZ_JBJPHS010000066.1:0-30661 GCF_052939495.1 Phormidesmis sp. 146-12
CCTGTGCTTGTATTGTCGTCAGGGCAATTCAAGTTTTCGGATAGGCACTTAGTAGGCTGGAAATTCACCATTTTGGTGCCAATACTTTCGCCAATCTTGAACACTAAAGTTCTTTCGGTAGGTTTCTACTCCTTTTTCTAAACGAACAATCACAATGCGATCGACTTGTTGCCAATTATCTACTTCCCAACTTAAGCGAATTGGCTCGGTTTTCCCCTCTTGATAGGCAATGTTCTCACTGGGTTTCTCAGGATTCTTCAGGGGAGTGACACCAAATGACAGAATTCCAGGGAGTGGGGGACGGGTTAACCAAAAGAGCAATGCAATCCCAACCAGTCCTAACAAGGGAAGTAGGATCAGTAGCCCCAGAAACCACCAGGGTCGAGCTTTCCAGACGATCGTACCTTGTGTGTCTGGTAATGCTGAGATCGATACGGCTGTAAGGAAAGGATCGCGAGTATTTTCTAGTTCGATCGCAAAGGGAACTTCAATACCCTTGCCTCTAAGCGGACGCTTCCAGCGATGACGAGGTTTGATGTTGAGATCAATCTTAGTAACCTTGCCGGGATCAAGTTCGACCACGCAAGGGTCTGGATTGTAGACAAAAAGCTGATTAAAATCGGCAGCCCGAACAGTGATTTTGCGTTTAATGTTGCCTGAGTTAGTTAACTGAAGCTCAAACTGACCAAGCTCTTGAGGAATTTGGCGCAAGGCTGGCGTGAGATCAGGCTGTAAGCGATCGTCAGGCAACACTTGTAAATACACTACATCCAGAAGAATCAGGTCTTCGTGGTTTCTAGACGTGAGTTGCAATGTCGGAAAGTAACTTCCAGCCAGGGTATATCTGGGCGGATGTAGTAGTAAGGTAATCTTGCCCTGACTTTTGCTGTAAAGCGGCAGCCCATCGGTTTCTTTGACAACACCCAGACCTTCGATCGCGCCTTCGGGATATTGGACAGTAAACCAGGATTTGTCAAGTTCGGGGCAGGTGAGATAAAAGCGATCGACAAGCTTCGATCGATTCTCAACATTGACCTTGATTGCCAACGTTTCTTCTGCGGCTAATAGATAGGGCTTTGTGGACGTAGTAACAGGCTCAACCGTAAATCCTGGCTCCATCTCCAGCGACGAATCTTCGTCAGAAGGAATGACTTGAAGCTGCTGCGATCGCCGCACAGTAGTCCCTGGATGTTGGGCGGACTCAAACACCACGCTGTAGTTATAAAAATCAGGCAGAACTTGCTGTGGAATCTCAAAGCTGAGTGTTACCGTGACTCGATCGCCGCGATTGACTTTAACTAACGGCAGCGGCTTAAACGTGTAGCAGTTGAGCAAGACTTCTGATTTAGTATCATTTGGCTCTAACCAATAATTGACGGTTGCCTCATCCTGATCACCAATGTATTTGATCGTGAGAATGCGATCGCGAATGGCTCCCCGCTTGACTTTGGTTTGCGTGACAGCTACACGGTCTTCAATAATGAGAGGGCTATTACTGACTTGCATTAGAGTTCATGGGTTCACGATAGAGCTTGACTTGATTACCCGGTGCATCACTAGTAACTAGAATAAATTTAGCTTCCGTCTTGATGTCCACACTATGCACTCGTCCAGGAAACTGTTTAAGTTTTTTGACTAGAAAGTGTTCACCATTCTTCTTGAATGACCAAAGATTGATTTGACCGTCATCTCCCACACTAGCCAGATAGTCGCCTTGAGGAGTGATGGCAACCGAACGGATGGGCTTTCCGGCTTCTCCAGCGAGCCAGCGATCGACCTTTGGCATCTCACAAGCTCGAATCGATAGTTTTTTGCCCGCCGTGATTTCACTGATCCTGGAACCCTTTAACGGTAATGGTCTACAGTCGCGTTGATGCCAGTCCCATAGAATAATGTAGCCTTGATTGTCAGCCGTCACGAGAACATTGTTTGCGATCGCCAGACTTTCGATGTAATGTTGTTGCCCTACTATCGGTTTAAAGTTAGCAGTGTTCTCTGATGGATAGGCAATTACCTCCACACTTGATTTCTCCCAATTCCACAACATCAACTGATTAAACTGTCCGGCAACCACTACAAACGAGTCTGACGAAGTAGGACTAGCAACTAAAGACGTAATTGCAAAATTAGTGGTCAGAGTTCTAATAGAGTCTGTGAAATCTTGATTCAAACCCCACTGCCGAATCCGGCTACTTCCGTGACCACTAAACAGATAGTTTGAGTCGCGAGTAAAGGCTAAATCAAAGACGCGATCGTTCCCCGGAAGAATCGTTTTCAGCGTCTTATTCTTCAAAACATCCCAAATTTCAATCGTACCGTTCTCCAGTCCCACAGCAATCTCATTGTTGTTTTCAGGCTTCACCTGGATCACACGCACGCCTCGCTGCTGGTCTTGTCTGATTTGACCTTCATCCTTGAGTTGAGGTTGTCCTAATAGCGGATCAGTCACCTGCCACTGGCGAACGGTGCGATCGCTCGACCCACTAAACACATTACTCGCTGTACCATCAAACCGAACCGATCGCACTGTTGCAGCGTGTTTTGCAGCCGGATTAAAGATTCCATTCAGCCAGAGAAGTAACAGTGCGAGAATGCCACCGCCTAACCATAGAAAAGGAGAAACGATCGGGCGAACTTCTAGTTCCAAACTATGATGACTGGGCACCGATCTGATAGGAATGTTTCGCCCATCTGGGGCATCTAAAATGGCAGCCTTGACCTCAAATTGTAGTCGTTGTCGCAAACACCAGTGGCGCTTTTTTCGAGCAATCAGCATGAGAGGCTGGCTGGGGTCTCCTGGTTTCAGTGTGACAGCATCGGGAAGTAAGAGATTGGCAGCTATGCGATCGTCCTCACTCACCTCTAACTGAACTCGCTGTAGACAATTGCTGGCGTTTTTAAACTCAACCTGATAAGCAGCAAACTCTTTGGCTAAAATCCGTTGCTTTTTGGGCGTACAGTGAAACTCTACAATGCCTGCTGGCGAGACTTCGAGTGTTCCATCCTCAGTCAGAATTCGTCCTTTTCCTTTAATCTCAGGAAGAGCTTCGATCGTAAACGGCACAATCTGCGTCAACAGTTCGGGATCATTCGGCAACCGACAAGAAAAGGTTGCTTTTGTAGGATAGCTGGGTTCTACACGAAGTTTTTGCTCGTTTTGAGTCAACCAGGCAGGAGAAATTCCAGTACAAGCGAGTGTAATATCAATTGCTCTGGGGCTGTAGTTGTAAACCAGCACAGGAATGTCTACTCGATCGCCTGGAGACACTTTAAATACTTTATTCGGCAACACCAAATTTAACGGTTGCTGAGGCTTTTTAATCGTTAGCGTTAGTTTCTGGGTTGTGGTCAGCGATCGTTGCTCAATAGAGAACACCCGCAGCAAGAGATCAATCGTCGTGTCATACACTGGGAGCGGCGATCGCACCACTCTGACTTGAAACGTCGTGCTGGCTCCAGGAGGCTTTTTTGCACAGATTTCTGGCTCTACTTTGTACCAATCTGCGATCGCCGCCGAATCAACTCCCGCTGTCGCTAATGCTACTTGAAAACTGACAAAATCGGGGCTGTTGTTCATGACTGTTACTTCAAACTCACCGCCTTGGTCTTCAACGTCCAACCCATCTGAGCCAGGGGTAAGCGTCAGATTTCGACGAGTTACTTCAACTTTAACGGGATTAAACACCTGTCAAACTCCTCGCTGCAAGATCGCCGAATCATCCCACTGAGCCAGCCGCTTGTACTGTCGCCGTTGCCAGAAAAAGTGTAGTAGATTAATTCCAAATTCCTGTGCTTCTCGAATCTCGGAGCGTTTGAGCGGTAACGTTTCAGTCAATCCCCAACTTGGAGACAGCCGCCCTTCAATTACAACAATCCCACCACTGTTATACACCTGAACAGGGTGAGAGTGAACAGTAGGCAACGCACCAAATAGAAAGGGCGATCGACGCAGTAGATGCTGACGAGGTAGCTGATCCCAGGGAACTAGCTTCGAGGTCGCCAGTTGTTGAAGCTGTTGTTGAAGTTGTTGTTGAAGTTGGGTAGAACTATTGCGATCGTCGATCACAGAAGTTTCGATCAGCAATCCTCCTCCCGTTTGAAGGTAGTGGCTTAACGCTGTCCATTCATCGCGGTTTAGTTGCTCCAGTCTTGTAGCATCTGATAAGTAGAGCATGTCATAGTTCGCTAACTTCTCAGTCAGATTGACGATTGCTACCTCAGAATCACCCTGTAACGCAGGATAGAGACTAAACACCGACTGCATTAGCTCAGATAAATTGGCTCGACTTTGTTGATAGAGTGTGTAGGTGGCTAAATCGCTGTCAGCATCCGTATGAAGACTGGGTTTGATTTGTCCAGCTCTGATGACTCCTTGAGCGCGAGGCTGCGCCGATCGCCGATAGCGAAAGTCTAGTTGGTTCACATCGGGCGCAAACTCATCAGAAGGCACAGCTAATCGAATGGGATCAATCAGTTCAATCCGACAAAGCTCAACCTGCTGGGCGTGAGGAGCCTCTGTGATCTGATCTATCCGGAACCACTCCCGCAGCGTTTCCTCATTGTTTCGAGGGGTACTTTGAGGTTCAGCATAGCTAATCACTACATACAGCGTCAGATGGCGACCAGACGAGCGGGCAATAATCGGATAGGTGCGATCTGTGTCGGGGTCAACAATAATGGGATTGCCTTGAGAGTCGATCGCGATCCCCGGCTCAATTTCTAACCAGTGAGGAAACTGCGCTTTGTAGTCTTGATCCAGATGCTCTGGTGGCGCAATCACTCGCACACCCAATCCACACACAATTCCAGGCTGATAAAGGGATTGAAACTGTAAATTTTGGCGTTGTCGATGATAGTGATCTGCCATCTGCCAGCGCCGCGAATTCATCATCAATCCATCATAGACATGCAGACGTTTTAACGGGTCTGGAGAAGGAAAGGGGAGGGGAGGAAAGGATGACACGATGTTCTCAATTTCATTAAGTTTGCAGTTAGAATTTAATCGAATTTTTACTGAACCTGGGCTTCTTCGAGTTTGGCTTTATTGAGGATGGCATCTCTCAAATTTGCGTCTTTCAGATTGGCATTGCGGAGATCTGCCCCGGTCAAGTTTGCCTTCCGAAGATTTGCCCCTTGAAGGTTGGCTCCACTCAAATCAGCTTGGCTCAAATTGGCTCCGCTTAAGTTTGCACCACTGAGGTTTGCATCATTGAACTTAGCGCCGCTTAAATTAAGTTTGCTAAGATTCGTCCGGCTAAGATTAGTGTCTTCCAAGAAAGCGCCCTGAAGCCCCACTCCTCGAAGATTTAGACCTCTAAAATTGATGCCATTTAGCGTACAGTTGGTAAGGTTAGCGTTGTTGAGAATGGCACGATCGAGCTTTGCGCCCGTCATAATACAGCCATTCAGTATCCCATTACTCAAATCAATTCCACTCAAGTTCGCATTTGTAAAGTCAACATTATCTGATGTAATTCCTCTTAGATTTGCGTTAGTTAAGATTGCGTCATTAAATTTAGCTCCCGTGAGCGTTGCTCCGCGTAGATTTGCTTTTTGTAAGTTTGCGTTGTAGAGAATTGCTCCTTCTAAGTTTGCTATAAATAAATTTGCATTCTGTAAGTTGATTCGCGTCAGTTCTGCTTTCTGTAACTTGGCGTTGCTCAAATCTGCGCCTGAGAGATTCGCACCTTCCAACATTACTTGTTTCAAAACTGCTCCACTCAGATTTACACCGCGAAAATCTGCATTGCTAAAATCTTTACCTGCGATCGGTTGATTCAGCATTTCCCAGGTCGATCGCCATTTCTCGTCTAAAGCAGTTCGATCGTCGATCTTCGTGTCTTTTAGAATTGCACCTTGCAGTTGCGCTCCCGTCAGATTAGTTCCCTGAAGGTCAGCACCGCTTAGATCTGCATTTTTCAGGTTAGCATTCTGAAGATTTGCGCCCTGAAGGTTTGTGTTTTTGAGACTGCTATTGCTCAGATCTGCTTTGCTCAAATTTGCGCCTTGAAGATAGAAGCTCCGCAGATTGGCAGCCCGTAAACTACAACTCTCACAGTTGCGGGTTTCTTTTAGTCGCTTGACGGGTGCTGTATCTGGAGTAGAAACAGACGCATCCGCAAAAACAAAGAGCAATAAGGGAAGACAGACCGTAATCTGAATGCTCCACGAGCTCAATAAACGTTTGATCCCCATGACATGACCCTGATTTGAAGTAAATAGCTTGATCTAGCCATATGTTATGAAGCTACTCAACAGATATACTGATTTCTCAAATTCTGCAACCGTAAAGGAATAATCAGTCATAATGCTAAAGGAATCATCAATAAGTTCATTAACCATTCAAGTCATTTCTTGATCGCAAGATTGTATTCATTAGCTTGCACGATTGTATTCATCTCAGCGTTACAACCTCTTTGTTACAACGTCTTTGGAGTGTCAAAATGCAACACGTCTGTCAATGGTTAAGCGTCACAACAGCCGTTACAAGCCTCTGTACTGATTCGTTGCAAGTCATTAGTTGACTGCAAGATTGATTGCAAAATTGTATTGATCAGATCACAAGATTGTATTCATTTCAAAGTTACAATATCTTCGGAGTGTCAAAAATGCAGCACGTCCGTCAACGGTTAAGATTTACAACAGTCGTTACAAATCTCTGCACTTATTCGTTTTGGGTGACAGCGATTTTATGGGGAGTGGCAAAATCAGGACTGACTGAACCTGCTAAAGAATTTGAATTTAAAGACTTTAATTTTTGGGCAGATCAGTGCCGATCGCTCTCTTTAGAAAAGCTCTATCCAGAAGCACTACAATCTTGCGAAAAAGCGATTTCCTTAAACCCTGAGAAAGATAGGAAGAAACAACAGCAAGCCACTCTCGATCTCTGGAAACTCCGCAGTGATGCTCTGTTGAACTTAGGACAGTATCAAGACGCGATCGGCTCCTATGATTATGTCCTGGGCATTCAACCCGCCTACTCTTCAGGACTGACGCAACGCTGTGATGCCCTGGCTCGATTGGGGCGATATGAGTCGGCGATCGCTTCCTGTGATCAAGCCTTGCGAGTCGATGGAGAGTGGGGCGAACTGAATCCAGCAGTGGCCTGGTCGAGTCGAGGTAAAACCCTGCGAAAAATGGGGCAGTTAGAAGACGCGATCGCTGCCTATGACCAGGTTTTATCCATCACACCGACTAATTACACAATTCAAGCCGAACGCTGTGAAACAATTTTAGTGTTCAAAAAGACTCAAACTACAACACTCAGCCAAACTGCTGACCCAAAGCTTCAAGAGGCATTAGAACGAACCCAAGAAGAGGAGAAAACTTGTACGAATGCACTAACTATAAGCATTCAGCAAGCAGAAACAGACAAGCTACAATTATCCCCACTCTTCCGGTACAAACAAGGACTGATTGCAAGGCAGCAAGGTCGCTTTCCAGATGCAAAAGCTGCTTTTGAAAAAGCAGTCGTTGGTTACGAAAATGCTTTAGCAAACAATCCCAATGATCCCCTTTTATGGACTTATCAAGGGATGGTACTCGAACAACTAGGGCAAGATGCCAGAGCTTTAACATCCTATGAACGAGCCATTCAACTACGTCCTAATTCGACGATCGCTCTCGTCAACCAATGCGCTGTACTCAATCGCTTGCGTCAGCCTCAAGCGGCTCTGACTGCCTGTGACAATGCTTTAAAGGGTGACGGATTATGGGAAGAGAGTAACTCAGCCTATGCTTGGAGTCAACGAAGTAGCGCCCTACTAGGATTACAGCGTTATGAAGATGCAGTTGCTTCGGCAGATCGTGCGATCGCGCTTTCCATAACAGATGCCGAAACTCTAAACTACAAAGCGATCGGACTATGGTATCTCAGTTCAACTGAGTCGCCGTCTAGATTACAGCAGGCCCAAGAGGACTTAGAAAAGATAGCTCAAAATTCTCAGTATCCTCAAGCGCTACTCACGTTAGCTAGAATTTACAGCACTCAGAACAATCGAGAAGAAGCTGCTAAACATTATCAAAAAGCCCTGGAAGCCTATGATGCAGCAATCAAAACAGAACTCAAAGCGGATGACCCCCTGTTCTATGCCGATCTATTAACGAATTACGCAGTGGCTTTATGGCACCTCGGTCGCAAGGGTGAGGCATTGAGCAAAGCAAAAGAGGCCGCAACCTGGAACCCTCGATCGTTTGAAGTTCATTTTAACTATGGAACAATTGCGCTAAGTTTAGCGCTAAGGTTAGAAGACTACTCCAAAGCTCTAGCTGCTTTTCAGAAAGCGAATCAAATTCAACCCAACAACGTGCTTGTCATGACAGGACTGGGGACATCATTGTTTAAACTAGATAGAAAACAAGAAGCGATCGCAGCCTTAAAAGCAGCTTTGGCTATTAACCCAACCTCTGAGCCTGCTCGAACCACATTAAAAAAACTCATTACACAACAAATTAGTCAGCCAACGAACGGGAGTACGGAAAAGGGGAAATAGCGGGATGATCACTTTCTCAACATTCAGCCCCTTCTTAAACAACAAGCCATATCTACCCTCAAGTTCATGCCACCGCCATCGCAGACTCAAATGACTCAAATGAGCTTACGGGGAGAAAGAACTACTCTTGAACGCTCTAAGATTGGCTTCTACCGCACTGAGAAATCCCTGGTCGTTAAGCATCTCTGCTGGCAGTCGATTTGTATTAATTGCGGCTTGAACGATATCTCTAGCACTCAATTGTCCTTGACTATGCGCGGCAATGAGAAAACCGTAACCTGGAATCCCTTGATTGCGAAAAGCACCTCGATACGCCATAGATGCTAGCTCAAATGCATTCATTGACAATGTTGTAGAACGATCGCCAACCATAGGTTCTGGGGCAATAGACTGGGCTTTGACCTCTGCAATAGTCAACATTATCGTTAGCAGAAACAATCCACTGGTAAATATAAAACGCAGCATTTACTTACTCCTTTAGAGAACATAAGGTGGTCTATAATCCGTTCAGACGACGAGGGTTAGTCCTGATTTTTAGAGGCTGGAAAATAATTTAATGCTCTTGAAGGTTTTTGCACATCAAGCAGAGGAATCGTCATATTTTTGGTGCGTAACCCAGGACAGACAATTCTATAAAACCATTCAAGAATCTTAGCTAAGGAGTTACCGTCCAACGGTGCTAGAAGCCAGTCCCTTGAATCGAGCAACTAGGTAGGGAGGTGCCGTCTCATCTTTACCTCCGTTGAAAAGAGGTGATAAATGCAGTTTGGAAGTTACTACATACAGATATCCATTGGGGGCAATACAAATTCCGTCGGGCCAGCGCAGAGCATTCACATCATTGATTAACTTTGAATATCGACCATTGTTTGCGGTAACGCCGATCGCACTACCTTCCAGATCAGTGATGTAGACGTTACTTTGAGAATCAACAGTGATGCCCCCGCTCAATGGCTTCTCTCCATATCGCTCGACTCTAGCAGCGAGATCCGTGGATGGCATCTCGTCATTTGATAAATTTGTCGTTTGGATGCGGTAGAGCGATCGACTATGCATTGCACCAAAATAGACCCACTCGTAACTAGGATCAATCGTAATTGGATTGACTCCCAAACGAGGCTCAGACAAGGTGCCGTCCGAGTTCTTTCGAGTCAGCTTCCGTCCTTCAACCGTCATGCTGACCTCTTCAAAAACGACGCTCTGATGCCCTTGTAAAACTCGTCGAGATCGACCAGTCTTCAAGTCTACGATCACAAGAGCGGACGTTGTTGGAGTGCCGACATCTGAGATATAAACTTGGCGGTGTTTAAGATCGATCGCCAGGTCATTAAGAAACGAGCCTTTGAGCGTGGTTGGGTAAGGCAGATGGATCACTTGATCAAGCGCATTTCTATGCGTGTCCCAAACCACCAGCTTCGGAGTTCCTTTCTGACGCATTCCATTGTCCAAGAGCCAAACTCTCCCATCAGAGGTTGCTCTCAAACCCAACACTGAATCTAATCCCACTCCAAATGAATTTGGGGCACGACTCCAAGTGTCGTTGGGAAAGGGGCGGATTTGTCCACTTGGTAATAGTTCAATCACGCGATCGTCAGGCTGTGCAAATTGATGTTGGCTGATTAGAATACGACCCTTATCGGTAACTGCAATGTTTCCTGGCATCTGTTGTAACTCCGCCAAAACTTCCAGCTTTGAGGGTTGAGAATGGGTCGCGATCGCAATTATCAAACCCAGAACCAGAACAACTAAACCTGCGATCGCAACTCTCCACACGACATGAATATCAAAACGAAACAACCGTCTCACAGCAGCATTTTTCACGGCTCAATTTCCTCCAACTGCTTCAAGTGATGCTCTTTATCGACCAATTGCGCTGGGTGAGAGGGGCTTAAACCGTACAATCTGATAAGGTGGCTTAGAGACATCACGCCCTCCGTTGAGGGCAGCATGGCGATGGAGTTGATTCACTGTGACATAAAAATAACCATCCGGCCCATAGCTCATCCCGTCTGCCCAGTTTAGAACGGCGTTGTCTTGGTAAAGTACTCGATATTGACCATTTGATGAAGTGACTCCGATCGCATTTTGATTGACATCGGTAATGTAGACGTTACCAGCGCCATCAGCAGCGATTCCGTCACTGACTGCTTTTTCTCCATAGCGTTCTACTTTTGCACCCATTTGGCTAGGAGAGAGACTGGAGTTAATGAGATCTTTCGTTCGGATTCGATAGAGCGATCGACTGTTCATTGCGCCATAGTAAACCCATTCGTTTTTGGGGTCGATTGTAATCGGGTTTAACCCTAAGTCTGGCTTTACCCATCCTCCTTTTCCATCAGAGACGGTTTGAGCCTGATTATCAATGAGAAAGTTTGCCTTTTCAGGTTGAAGGCTCTGGTGATTTTCTAGTGCTCGACGGGACGCACCAGTTTTGAGATCAACAACGATAATGGCTGGATTGCTCACGCCCACTAAATCTCCGCGTGACATATCAGCAATATAAATCGCTTGATTGTCCAGATCAACCGCGAGATCTTGCATAAACGAATTTGGCTGGAAGGCAGGCTCCGGAATCGAAATGATTCGAGCAAGCTTATTTTGGCGAGTGTCCCAGGCAACTAGCTTTGGCTTGGAACCATTAACACCCCCTTTATCTAGCATCCATACAACTCCATTTTTATCAGACTCTAACCCAATCACAGCATCGACACCCTGCCCGTTTGCATCTGGTGCTTGGCTCCATTGTGCATTAGGAAAGGGCTTTGTGCTGCCGTCTGGAAGCAGTTCAACCACTCGGTTCTTTGGTTTACCAAAGGGATGAAGACTCATAATAATGCGACCATCTGGAGTGATCGCTAGGTTGCCTGGGCGCTCCGATAGCTTGGCAATGATCTCAACTTGTCCCTGCGCCGCTTTCGACAATGCCTGAAAGCTTGAAGGCTGCGTCTTCTTGAAGGTAGAGGATAGGCTGGCTGTTGCCATGCGAAAATGTCCTGAGAAGTTTCCGTATAGGACAACGATCGTCAGAATTAATCCGGACAGAATCAGGCGTTTAGAATTCACAAACTTACGGTTCACAGTATCTTCTCCCTATGGCTTCTGTGCAATCAAGTTGAACTGGATACAAGCAAGATGGGCACCTCACCCTGTTGTTCAATCAATTATCCAAGAGGTTCAATCTTCTATTACAAAAAGCAAGAACCGGGCTGGCTTATGGTCGCTTGGATATACAAATTCTATGCACTAATGCATCAGCAAATCTTGAGGTACTGCACAGGCATTAATGTTGTTTGTCAACTTTGGTGATCACAAATCAATGCGTATCACAATTTTGCCAAAATGGGCTTTGCGCTCCATATACTCAAGTGCAGCTTTGGGTTCTTGAAACGGGAAAACACGATCGACAACCGGGCGAATTTGACTGTAGTTGATGGCTTGAATCATTGCCTCAAACATCTCGCGACTGCCCACGTAGATGCCTTGCACACAAATGCCTTTGTGCAGGATTGCAACCGTGCTAATTTCGGCTTTGAATCCTGATAGCACTCCGATTAGACTAATATGACCGCCGTAGCGAACTGCTTGTACCGATTGATTAAATGTGTTTGCACCCCCAACTTCAATGACCCGATCGACCCCGACTCCATTCGTTAATATTGAGATTTTTTCTGACCAGTTCGGAACTGTCTCGTAATTTACGCCCGCGATCGCGCCCATTTGAATTAAGCGATCGAGCTTGGCATCGTTGCCAGACAAGGCAATTACCTGTACCCCCATGATCTTAGCAAACTGAAGCGCAAACAATGACACACCGCCAGATCCCAGAACTAACAGCGTTTCACCAGACCTTAATCTGCCATCCGTCGTCAGCGCATTCCAGGCTGTGACTGCTGCACAGGGAAGGGTTGCCGCCTCTTCGTCGGTAAGATGCTCTGGGATACGAACAACACCTGTTTCGGGTAGTGCAACATACTCAGCAAGCATTCCATTGATCGAGCCACCACCAAGCGCTGACTTTGATTTTTCCGCGCTAAAAGATCCATCGATCCAGGACTGCATAAAAATGCCTACGACCCGATCACCCACCTTAACGCGCGTTGCGCCTTCGCCCACTGCTACGACCTCTCCAACGCCATCAGAAAATGGAATAAACGGAGACTTGTACGCACCATATGCCCCCTTAACAACCAATAAATCGCGGTAGTTAAGTGACACAGCCTTCATTTTCAACAACACGTATCCGTCCTTTAATTCCGGTTCTGTACGCTCTACAAGAGTTAAAGCTTCCAATCCTGCTTTCTCGTGAACTTCCCAAGCTTTCATACTTTACTCCTTCAATGAATACTACTCAACTTGTGTGATGTGTCTAGGATTTCCCAATTGAGCCACCCGACCCAGAAATAAATCAGGACTCAGCCGTGATCGCCAGCTTTGCCCGCCGCATCTGCCGAAGTCCTTGCAGCGCAAGCACTAACAACGCAGCACCAATTAGCGTTGTCCCAACGGAATCAGCCACTCCAGGGCGTTCACCCAGTTGTATCCAAGCCGATAACACACCAACGATCGGGGTTGCGAGTGTTCCTAATCCTGCAACACCCGTTGAAAGCTGCCGCAATACGTATGTCCAGAGCAACCAAGACAACGCTGTTCCCGGAATGATGTTGTAAATCAGGGCACCGATGAACGCATTAGACCAGACTATGGGTGCGCTGGGAGTTGAAAGCGCGATCGCAACTAGGGGAATACTACCAAACAAGGTTTGCCAAGCTGTGAGCGATAGCAGATCTAACTTGCCAGTTTGATGCAGTTTTTTAGCTACGATTGCACTTGCTGCCCAACTAATACCCGACAATAGTGCTAACGCTTTGCTAAAAAAACTACCGTTCCAATGTAGAGGATCGAGAATGAACAGCAATCCAACGCTGCCAAAAGCAACTGCAATCCACTGCATTCCTCGAATTCTTTCTCCAAGAGCAACCCAACCGAATAGCAAGGCCCAAAAAGGCATCGTGTAAACGAGAACTGCTGTTTTTCCGGCTCCACCACTGACTAGTGCCCAAGTTGCAAATCCAACAAAGCCGGACGTTTGCAGTAAACCCAACAAGAACGTACCAAAGACGGCTTTTGGCTGAAGCGGTTTCTTGAGAACAATCAGTACAGCAAACAGCGTCAAAGCACTGAAAAAAGTACGAAGTGCGGAAAATTCAATTGGATCGGCGTATCTGACGGCAACCTTCATGATCACCCAGTTATAACCCAAAATTCCTGACAGCAAAATTAGGGCTGCGATCGCAAAGAATTTAGAGCGATTCTGATCTGGCATACTTACTCTTAAATGAACGTAATTGACTTGCTTCAACTCAAGGCTTGATTCATTCGAGGATTACTGTTCGGTAGGTAGTCATATTGAATATTAGATATAGTGCAAGCAAGATGGTCGCACTATAATCGACAATATAACTACGCATACTTACTTAGCGATTGGGTAATGAGCGTTATTGAGGCACCAATGCCTTAGGCAGCTTGAAGCATCGATTGTGAAGCATCAAGTCGCCGACGGATAATAATTTGGTGGGACTGGACACTGGACAAGTCTTCTGCTAACAGTTCTAGATCCTGAGCTTCAACACTGTTTCTCACGCGCTGAATCAGGTTTGACCGTTCCTCAACACTCATTTTTGCAGCACAGAGCGGTTTGTGACGGTTCGCATCAATCAATCGCTTTCCCCATTCAATAAGTGGGTGATCAGTATCAAACGGCAATTGCTGGATGTGTTCGAGTTGCTTTACGAGTTGGGTATAACGTGGTTGATCTTGTTGTTGAACTGCCTCAAACAGGGCAACTCGCAGCGAGTTGTCAGATTCGGTAATACATCCCTCAAAGTAGAGCCGATCAAGCCGTGCGAGTATCACTGATGCTTGCCCTAACTCGCTTTCTTCGGCTTCGTCCCGAATCTTCAGGATGGTTTCAATGTTGTCAGGTTTAAAAGGGCCGTGAAATCCAGTTTGATAGTCCATATAGCGTAGAATCTGTGCGCCACCTACACCTACACCATCAACACCCGTGTGAACTGCTTTTGGCAAATGGTGAAATCGGAAACCTGCTGAAAAGTAGGTCAGTAGACCAAGTTCGTGGGCAGTATGAACTAACTCAACAGCTTCAGCATGAGACAGTTGTTCTAATACACAGGCGCTTGGATAAGTATTTGCTGTACCGTCCCAAGTCACCTTGTCAAAACCACCCTCCGCAGCCAGCTCAATCCCTAGCTTTGCGATCGCCATGCGTTGCCGCACCCAAACTGGCTTACCGTGATGCTTACGTCTCGTTTCTTCACGATCATCCAAAATCGGCGTATTGATATTGAATGCGGCAGAAAAAACTTGAGATGTCTTGTCCAGTCTAGTTGCACCCACTAAACACTGCATGAATCGAATCGCTTCAGTTGCAGTCACTTGCTCAATGGCAATCTTGCACTCTGCTAAACCATCCATAAACATGGCAGTGCAAGCACTCGAAAAAGTGTTGACCGCTTTAAGTAAACTTGCCTCAAAGTGTTTACTCTCAAACACCGGACGGCCAACATACGAAGAACAAGGTGCGTCAGAGCCAACGTGTAATCGCACTTTTGCCACTGCCTTAATTGCAGGGATACGGTAAGGCTCCATTTGATTGCGGTCTTGATACTTGCCGCGCTCTAAATGTTCAATATGAACTACAACCCCCTTCATACGATCTAAAGTTTGGGCAGTGCCAAAGAGGTGCCCCTCACCAGGGTCAGTAATCGACATGTAAGTTTGCACACTACGAAATCCAGAGTTGCCCCAAGGACGGTACGGGTAGACCAGTCGCTTTCCTTCCTCTAATAATTGATAGGCAACTCGAATAGCTAGAAACTCGACCCAAGAAGGCTTTCGCTGATTGCACCGTAATGCTTCGAGTAATGCAGCAACTGAGCGGAGCAGAATTGTGTTTCCAATGTGATTTCCAGTACTTCCATTGGTAGCTGCATACTGCTGATCATTCCATGCAATTTCCGAGTCCTTTATCCTGATCTTGAGATAATTTTCATCCGCCTCCACATCAAAATCGGAACTGTCCCGATCTTCCAACAAATTTAGCCAATCAGATTGAACGGCAAAGATTGTGAAGCAAGCTTTTAGATAAGTCGTTGCTGCATCAGAATTAGCAATTGCTTGTAGACATACATCAATATGATGCTCTAACGGACTAAGATCTGGGAAGAGGTAGACAGCCTTCTTGAGGGCACGTCTCACTTCAAACTGGTACTCCTCAGTTGTGTAGTGTTTTGGTAAAGCATAAGGCTCATGTTTGACAAAATCTTTGTCGTGCTTCACGGTTTCTAGGGTCTTCGAGACGTATAGATCCTGAATAAAATCCAGTAGATTTTGAAGAATTACGCGACGAAATTTACCTTTACTTAGCACAAAATAAGACATGGCTAGTTACCTCCTAAGACAAAGAGAATTCACAATTCTTACTTGCTCGGATTTGATTCTTGTTAACAGATAAAGTGCTTTATTCTGCAAAACTATTCTTCAATGCAAAAGTCTTGCACTTGTGATCTGTTCCTTCTAACAATAGGTTAGAGTTGATTCATTTCCAATGCATTATTTAGTTCTAAAGGTGACATATTTTTACTTTTATGACTAATTCTTAATAGAGTTTAGTCAGTCCAAATTGATTGATCAAACGAAGAGTGATATATTTGGATTCTAGTTGTGTTCTTGAACACAGTGATGTCTTTTAAAAATGACTATTGAATCAGCTTTCTTAGAAGCGACAAAAATAGTTTAGGATCATTAGAGATGAAAAATAAAATCTTAGAGCTGGCAGCACAAACGCTTCGGACTGGTGGTTATGAAGCTTTGAGCTTTAGCACTATATCTGAGCAGCTTAATATCAGTAGGGCAAACATTCATTATCATTTCAAGAGTAAAGAGAACCTTGCTCTTGAAGCGGTTAACCAGTATATGGCTAATGTTGAAAATAAGTTTGAGCAGTTAAGTCAGCGCTACGCGGGAAACTGCCGCGCAATTTTTCAGTCATTAGATGACAACTTGTGGATGAATCTGACTGAAGATGAGTATCAAGGGTTTTGCATGTGTTTGAATATTGTCATCGGACAGAGTTGGATTCCTCAAAGCTTAAAAGACCGAGCCACTCAGCATTTTGAGCAGCTTGTTAAATTATTTGAGCAGGTGATTAAAGATGCACAAGCGTCAGGTCTAATTAGTGAGCAGTCTAGTGCGGAAGATTTAGCACGCGAAGCAATGCTAGTTCATTTTGGGATTGCTCAACTTGCAATGACTTTACAAAAAGAGAGGGAAGCACAGTCGTTTTCGCGCAGATACATGAAATTATGGCTTGACCGATTGTTAGAGCAACCCAAGACGGCAGTGAATTTGACCGAAACAAGTAACTGAATCTCAGCACTCAGCAGCATCACCAGTCCGCTTAAAACTTCCTATCAGTTACGCTTTATTTAACTAAGGTTCTCTGCTCTATTTCTCCATTGAGAAGGGGTGATGCCATACGATTGCCGAAACTGCCGGAAAAAATGGTTAACGTTGGAGTAACCAACTTTTTGAGAAATTTCTTCAATTGTTTGTTTAGTTTGCTTCAATAGCTTCTGCGCTTCAAACAACCGTCTTTTTACTATCCAGGCATTGACAGTACATCCCGTTTTGGCACCAACAGTTTTAGTCAAGTAAGCAGGCGAATAGTTAGTGATTTGGGCGACATCAGCTAGAGATATGGCTCGATGATAGTTTGTATCGATGAAATCGAAAACTTCTTGAAGCTCAGGAATGATTGGAAGGAGAATCGTTTCACAGCTCGATTCAGTTATGGAAGTAGGCGAATCAGAACTGCAATTGAACCGAAAATGCTCCGCTGAATTATGAGGAAAGCGTTGGTGATTTCTTTTCAGCAAATCAACATAGTAGCTTTGTTGTTCCTCAGTCCAGGTTTGGTCATGTTGGGCTAAGAGCTTCAGGACTTTGAGGGAAAAACTGGTTGAGCCGAGTGCTTCAAAAAGACAATTTAGGAAAACCTGTAGTTCTGCTTCGACAGAAAATTCAGCATACTGTCCTTGGTAATTTGCCTTACTCTCGATACCCATAAGCCACCTATCCTCGATTTTCTGCTCAGTGTTCGCGATAACCTCAGATTCCGTGACGATCTTGCTGAGTTGAAGAAGTATCAAAAGATAGCCCGTCAGCGGTTGTTGAGCAGATTGCTTTCAAATAGTCAGCCGTTCTCATTTCAGAGAGTGAGGCTTTGAGGCTCTTGCATAAAAGGTCAGTCAAAAAACTGCCGAGCTTTGGCAAACTCACTCCACTGTGAAAATCGCCGCCAAGCAGCAGTTAAGCAATGCTGTGAGCCATCGCAATGACTTGCATTAAGTACCGATGCTAGAGCATGGGCTGACATAACCCTTTTGTACTGACTTACATGTAAGTAAACACCCTTTAATCAGAAATGTCAAGCTATAGGTAGAGCTTTTTGGGGGAACCGTCAAATCTTGTTACAGCAACTTCACGCATACGAGGGATGGAGTTGGCAACAGCTTAGACGTAAGCAATTAGACATCCACAGGTAATAATCGCAATCCACAGGATGAGTGAGAGAATTGCGATCGCTCGCACAGCCTGTGGAGGCTTCACGCCTTGGTTCCACTGTTGGATTGATGGATAAAATCTCCAGTGAAAGACGATCGCGTTCATCCCTGCACTTAAAATCAACATTAATTTCAGTCGAAAGGCAAAATTGAGCGCGATCGCAGGGGCATCTATTGCAAAGAGTAAAAAACCTGAAAGAAGGATGACTCCAAAGCTGGCATAAGCCCAGGGCAAGAGATGTTGTGCCAGGTCTGTGACCAATACATGACGGGAAGCACCCAGCAATCGTAAATCAAACATTGCAACAGAGCCAACCAGAAGAGTAATGCTAAAGATATGCAACGCTTCAATTAGAGGATAACCCCAAACCCATTGGCGAATTGCCACTGCTAACGCGCTGTCTTTCAACCAGATTAACCACTCTGTAGCGACTGGTGATTCGATCATCGGAGTTCTACTGTCTTTTGACCAATCATGATGCGCTCTGCCCGCATCTCCCGGCTATCTGATCGATTGGGGTAGCCCACGACTCGGACAGTCTGCCCCACTTTGAGAGCGCCTTGAGGTAATCCACGACGTTGCATTCGAGAGGGGGGAGCCAGCACTGCTCTCCATACTTTTTTGTCAGGGGCTTCCAGTTCAATCACTGCATGGGGGTTGTCATAGCCGACACTCCGAATTCTTCCAGTGAGATTGAGCGTCTGCTTGTCGTTGAACTCGCTCCACCCATGATGAGCCTCTGCTTCAGGCGTTTCAATGAGCGTTGTAGCCATTGTTAAGGTAGCTGAAAGCGCGATCGTGATCACAGACCATATCCATTTGTGTTGCATGAGATTAGCCTCAAATGTGGAGTGGGTCGAAACACCAGCCGCTTGAGCGGGGTGCAAGATGTCGCATAACGACTTCACACTAACGACTTCACAGTCATGAAAGATCGATCGTAAATTTTTTTTCACCAATCATTTATGTTCAGTTTATTTGACTCCTGGATACTGGCCGTTGTGGACATACAATTGCCCCTTCCCCAGTGCTATGGAACCCTCAAACCCTCACTCTACCGATTCCAACGTCGAGCAACTGTCGCTGTTTGCTCAAGATGCAGATCCCTCTTCAGTCCGCCGGAAATCTTGGGTGTGGCTAGCAGTCTTGGTGGCGATCGCTGGCGGCTTTACAGTTTGGCGTTTTTTGATTCCGATTGGTAAGCCCCAAGCTGCGATCGCACAGTCACAAGCAAGTCCGCCGCCTCGCGCCGTTGAAACCACAACGCTGAAACTTGGCAATGCTGAGACTCGAATTCAACTGATTGGACAAGTTGAAGCCAGTCAGCAATCCACGATTCGAGCGCAAACTGGTGGAGTGGTCAAGCAAATTCTAGTTCAGGCGGGCGATCGCGTCGAGCAAGGAACTACGATCGCAGTTCTGGATGATTCAGATCAACGACACGCCGTATCAGAAGCACAAGCTCGTCTCGCCCAACAGCGCAGCAATCTGGCCCGTTTGGAGGTCGGGACTCACCCAGAAGTGATTGATCAACGTCAAGCGGCTCTCGCTTCAGCGCAAGCTAGAGAACGTGAAACGCAGGATAATCTACGACGCACCAAAGATTTGGTAAAACAAGGTGCCGTCTCGCAGCGCTTATTGATTGAGGCTCAAACCGGAGTGGATGCAGCACGAGGAGAACAACTTGAAGCGCGAGCAGAACTTGCAGAAGCGCAGGCAGGTCCCATTCGTGAGGAGATTGAAGCGCAAAGAGCTAACGTTGCAGCCGCCGTTGCAGCCTTGAATCAAGCACAGCTCTCCCAACAGCGAACTAGAGTGATCGCACCCGCAGCAGGAGTTGTGCAAACGCGACGAGTCAGTCAAGGGGATTTGGTTGGGCTGAATAGTGAGTTGATCACGCTGGTCGATCGCAGCCAGCTCGACGTTTTCTTAGAAGTTCCCGAAAATTTAGGGAGTCAAGTTCGACCCGGAATGGCGGTTGAGCTGACCACCCGCGCTTTACCTAATTGGAAACAACGCGCGACGATTACCGCGATCGCACCGACGGCAGATCAAGCGTCTCGACGACAACGGGTTCGGGTAGAACTTGCTAACCCACCGCAAGGCTTGATTCCCGGAATGGCTGTTGAAGCGACACTCATTCAACCCAGCAATCGAACTGGATTTGTGGTCTCGCGAGATGTGTTAACACAACGCCAAAACCAATGGTTTGTCTTCACGATCGTAGATCAAAAAGCCAAGCCGATCTCCGTCGAAATCGTGGCAGATATGGGAGCGCAAGTTGCGATAGCGAGTCGTGAACTACAACCTGGACAAGCGATCGTCTCTCGCGGTGGAGACGGTTTACAAGACGGCATGACCGTTAAGGTAGTAAGCAAATGAACTTAATTGAAATTGCAGTCCGTTGGCGACACGGCACGTTTGTTTTATTTTGTCTGCTTGCATTGCTCGGAGTGTTTTCGCTACTGAACTTGCCGTTAGAATTACAACCTGGGGGAGATCGACCGGAAATCACCATCACCACCACCTATCCCGGCGCGGCTCCAACAGAAGTTGAAAATCTGATTACTCGCCCGATCGAGGAGCAACTAGAACAAGTGCTTGGAGTTAAAGAAATTAGCAGCACTTCGAGTTCTGGGCGGAGCAACATTTCACTAGAATTCAATGAAGGCTCCAATGTGCAAGAACGGTTAGTAGATGTGAGTAACCGCTTGCAGCAAGTCGAGAGTTTGCCACCCGAAGCGAATGAGTCGAGTGTAGATCTTGTCGGTGGAAATAGCTCCCCGATGATGTGGATTCCGTTTTCACCCCAAGAAGGATTCCAGGCGGATGCAGATCGGTATCGAGATTTAGCTGAAGAGGTGGTTGTTCCACGTTTGAGACGAGTTGAGGGAACGGGACAGTTTTTAGTGATTGGCGGACAAGAGCGAGAAGTTGAGGTTAAAGTCAACCCGAAAGCACTTTCTGATCGTAATTTATCGATCGGGGATGTCGTTCGGGTTTTGCAAGAAAATAATCGTGATATTCGAGGTGGGCCGCTCAGGCTCGGTCGCAGAGAGTACCGGGTCAGAACAGTGAGTCGAGCTGAAGACTTATCCCAAATCGAAAATTTTGTGCTGCGTCGAGATAGCTCAGGAACAGTTTATATTCGCGATGTGGCAACGATCGCAATGGGTCGTAAGCCGCAGGACAGCGCATTGATGCGGGATGGTAACCTTACGGTTGCGATCGCGGTGATGCGGCAAGTTGGGGCGAATGTTCCGCAGGTCGCGAAAGGCGTTCGAGACACGATCTCGCAACTGCAAACCGAGTTTGACCAACGCAAAGAAGGCATTCAATTTGCCTATCACTACGATGAAAGCCAGTACATCAATCAATCTGTTGGATTTGTGGTAGAAAGCATCATCAGCGGCGCCGTTCTTGCAACAATCGTGTTGATTTTATTTCTAGGATCAATTCGGACGGTTGCTGTGATTATGTTAACGCTTCCGGTTGCCTCCATCATGGTCTTCGTTGTGATGTCATTGCTAGGGCGCACGCTGAATATCATTAGTTTGGCAGGGCTTGCGTTTGCTATTGGCATGGTGGTTGATAATGCGATCGTCATTCTCGAAAATATCTTTACCCACCTGCAACAGGGTAAACCTGCAATGAGAGCCGCGATCGACGGAACGCAGGAAGTTTGGGGCGCAATGCTGGGATCGACCCTCAGTAACGTTGTGGTCTTTGTTCCGTTGATCCTGGTCACGGGTGAAGCGGGTCAGCTTTTTGCAGACATGGCGATCGTGTTGTCCTGTTCAACCCTGTTTTCATTGTTTATCGCCTTCACACTCGTTCCGATGTTGTCAGGACTCTTTCTCAACGAGGCTGAAGCAAGACGAGTGTTGAGTAATCAATCCGCTTCGACAAATCCACGACCGAGAAGCATTTTCGGCCGCATCGAACAGGCAGTTTTTCTCACATCTGCTATCTTTCGACATTTTCAAGGCAAGCTGGAATCTTTTGTGGCATCGACAGTCAGTTGGTCGATCGGGCGTAGACGAGTCGGTCGTCGATTGTTGATGCTGTCGATTCCAGTTGGGTTGTTGATCACGAGTATTTTTCTGTTGCCTGCGATGGACTATTTGCCAGAAGGAAATCGCAACTTAGTCGTTTGGCGAGCAGAGCCACTACCAGGGACTAGCATTCCTGAAGCGATCGAGCAGTCACGTCCGGTGCAAGACTTTCTGCGATCGCAGCCAGAAATCGAGCGAGTTTTATATGTCGATCGACCAGGCGTTCGAGCCGTCACTGCAATTCTCAAGCCCCAGTTTGCGACCACTCAGGGACTTGCTGACATGATTGAGCGAATGCGGCGGGCCAGCCAAAATTTTGCAGGCTATCGGTTTCTCGTTCCCACGCGGTTTTCTATCTTCCGTGACCCAGGGAAGGAGTTTGAAATTGATATCATCGGGGCTGATCTCAACCAACTTAGTAATATCGATCGAGAGATTTCAGGCAAGATTCGGGCCATGAGTGGCGTTAGAAATATTCGATCAAATTTTGTCATGGGAGCAGGTGAGTTACAGGTCATCCCAAATCGCGAACGTTTGGCAGAAACAGGACTTTCAGAAGCCGAAGTCGGTAGCTTGGTCGAAGCTGCGCTCGGCGGTCGCTTGGCATCTGAGTTTCTGGATGGAAAAGAGGAGTTGGATATTTCGGTGGAGTTGCAAAATACGTCCGTCCAAACGCCTGAGCAACTGCGGCAACTCCCAATATTTGGACAAGGCGGGCGACAGGTGCAACTTTCTGATGTTGCCGAAGTACAAGAAACTACCGGAGCCGATGTGATTAACCATGTCGATCTGGAGCGATCGATTACTCTGACGGCTTCTCTGGCCGCTGATGCTCCCCTGGGTCAGATTGTCGATCGCGTAGAGCAAGAAATTTTAATTCCGCTGCGATCGAGTCTGCCAGCAGGCTATCGAGTCGAGTTAGCAGGGTCTGCTGATTTATTGGCGCAGACGATTACTCAGTTAGCATCGGCATTTGTATTATCCATCTTGGTCACTTACTTGTTGCTAGTCGCCTTGTATCGTTCGTTTCTCTATCCATTGGTGATTATGGCAACGGTTCCGATGGGAATGAGTGGTGCCTTGTTGAGCTTAGTGATTGCTAACCAGGTTTTTCGATTGAATGTTCCGTTAGACATGATTACTGCGCTGGGATTTTTGATTTTGACAGGCGTTGTTGTCAATAACTCCATTTTGCTGGTCGATCGTGCTTTGCAACTCCAGCAAGAGGGAGAAGACTACGATGCCTCTTTGTACAACGCGACAAAAGATCGTCTTAGAGCCATCTTTATGTCAGCGGGAACGAGTGTCCTGGGAATGTTGCCGCTGGCAGTCCTGCCGGGACAGAGATCTGAACTCTATCAAGGTTTAGGAATTGTCCTCACAGGTGGATTGGCATTTTCTACAATTCTGACTCCAACAGTCGTTCCGGCACTGATGGGGCTTTTGCGCGACATCACTCACCGCAAATCTACGCTGCAATCTGCCCAACCGACTACTCAGCAAACCAGCTCACGCTAATTCTTCGAGAGGTCTCAATGGAACTTATTCAATCGATTAAACTCAGGATGAACTCTGCATTCAAATATTTAATGTCGGTTCATTGGTGGATGGCTGCGGTGTATTTGATTTTATTTGTCACGGGAACGTTTATGTCACAACTGGATCGATCGGTTTCATTCCGAGGTGCATTTTATGATTTTCATAAGTCGATGGGGGTGTTATCGATGGCGTTTCTGACTTGGCGAATTTTTCTGTTACTACAAGTGTGGTGGAAAAAATATACGAAGCGATCGCCAAAATTTACGGTTGCCTGGTTTAAGACTGTAGTACTTCATACCAGCTTGTATGTCTTGATGTGGGGTGTTCCGGTCAGTGGATATTTTTTCTCTAATTCTTTTAGAGCCAGAAACGTCAAGCTTTTTGGATTAGTCTTACCAGATTTCTTCTCAGAAGACAAAGCACTGGTAGAAGTCGGGCGGAGTCTACATTTTTGGTTGTCTTATACATTTCTGGCATTTGTGGTGCTGCATACGATCGAGCAACAAAAAGTGATTCGTGCAAATTGTCGCAGATTCAATCATTTCTTAAGATCCTTGAGGAAGACGGCATAGGCTGTAACTTATGGACTCCCCTCGAAATGTGTTCCCCCAACTAACCACATGATTGATAAGATCACACCAACAAACTGCAACACAAGCCTCATGTCAACGTTTCCTGCATGGTACCGAGTCATCGCTGGAGTTCGCCTCAGATTGTTAGTCTGGTATTCTCTTCTGACCGTAGGAACCGCGCTGATCTTGCTACAAGCCACGCGCCAAATCTTCTGTCACAGTCTTCAAACTCGTTCAGAAGAGGCACTCAGCCAACGGGTTGAGCAATTTGAGTTAATGGTTGAAAGAAATCGGCTCGAAGGTGAGCAATCTGCAAAGACATTGCCCGCTTTGTTCGATCGCTTGCTTTCAAATTATGCGCCAACTCGCAATGAGTACATTGTGATGCTTATTGGGGATCAGATTTATAAAACCAGTTCGCCCTTACCCAAAAATTTTATACCGCGTGAAATCATCCAAACTTGGAAGCAAGATGGTTTATCCTCCTACGGCAGCCTATCGACTTCAAATCAGAAAATCAACTACGCGGTAGAACCCATCACACTCGGTGACGAAACGGCTTACATCGTCGCGATTCACGATGCCTCTGCGGGATTTCAGGCGATTGATCGCGCGATCGCACTCGTTACTCAGGTTGCGCTGATCACGTTAGCGCTCTGTCTTACTTTGGCATGGATTATGACCGGAAAGATTTTAGCACCCCTCAAACTTCTAACTACCACCGCCCAATCGATCACAGAATCTGACATGACCCAACGCATCTCAATCCAGGGGCGCAACGAGATTGCCGAACTAGGTGATACCTTTAATGAAATGCTCGATCGCTTGCAACTTGCCTTCGACAGCCAAAAAGAATTTCTCAAAGATGCCAGTCACGAATTGCGGACTCCTATTACCGTGATCCAAGGGCATTTAGAAATGCTGAAGTATTCGCCTGATCAGCAAGAAACAACCATCACACTACTGATGGACGAACTCGATCGCATGTCTCGACTGGTGAACGATCTCCTGATTCTCGCCAAAGCAGATCATCCCGATTTTCTCCATCCCAGAGCTGAAGAATTAGACTGGATGACCGAAGAAATCTACCTGAAAGCTCGATCGCTTGCCGTTCGCGATTGGCGGCTAGAAGCCAAAGGGTTAAGTCCGATCACAGTCGATCGTCAGCGCCTCACCCAAGCCATGATGAACTTGGTTCAAAATGCCATCCGCCATACTCAAGCAGGCGATACAATCACCCTAGGTTCGTCAATCAAGGGAAAATATGCCTATCTATGGGTTCGCGACACGGGTGAAGGCATTGCTCCCGAAAACCAAACTCGTATTTTTGAGCGATTTGCACGGGCAACTAAACAAGATGTCACGGTTGAAGGACATGGGTTGGGACTCGCGATCGTCAGCGCAATTATCCGCGCTCACCAGGGCTGGGTCGAGCTAGAAAGCTATCCGGGTCAAGGCTCTACTTTTATGCTTGTGATGCCTCTTCATTCTCTGGATACCGATGAGCAGGATACTAATCGCCGAGGACAATCTTCGCATCTGCGCCTTTTTGGAAACCGGACTTCAGGCACACGGGTTTAACTTAACGATCGTCCATACAGGAAAACAGGCAACCCAAATTGCTCAAAGCGGCGATTTTGATCTCTTCATTCTAGATTTGGGATTACCTGATCTCGATGGACTGGAGGTTTTAGCCACCATCCGGGGACAGGGTGAGACATTACCGATCATCGTGCTGACCGCTCGTGATGGACTAGACGATACCTTAGCTGGGTTGAATGGTGGAGCGGATGACTATGTTACCAAGCCGTTTCGGTTTGAAGAATTGTTGGCGCGGGTGCGCGTTCAGCTACGCAATCGTCAAGTTCCACGCATTAAGGAAGAAGGAATTCTCAAAATTGGAACGATGATGCTGAACCTTTTGACGCGACAGGCGTGGGTCAGCGATCGAGCGGTCGATCTCTCAGCACGAGAATTTTTATTAGCAGAAGTCTTTCTTCGCCATCCAGGACAAGTTCTGACTCGTGAACAGCTACTCGATCGGATTTGGGGCTATGACTATGATCCTGGCACCAATATTGTGAATGTCTATGTGGGACACTTACGCAAAAAGCTAGGCGAGGAATGTATTGAAACGGTGCGGGGCATCGGGTATCGCTTTCGGATTTAGCACACAATTTGAGTTAGAACTGGAGCAATTATCTGAGCGTGAGGAATTGCCTTGTTGTGATACAACTCCCCTAGTTTAGAAACTGCATCTAAACGCTCTTCTGGTTTCTTGGTTTGATCTTGAATAATTTTCAGTAAAGCGCTGGCTATAGAATTCTGTATCTCTTTCAATACATCAGGTCTAAGTTTGTTTGTCTCTAAAGATTCAAACGCTTGAATACGAAAATCTGTGTCGTCATCGGAGTTCTCAGCGATCGCTAAGATTGCACCGTTAAGTTTTCTTTCTAAAGAGGTTGGGTTAATGCCACCTGGAATGAGATTTGATTTATCACGAGCAAAACGCTGCAAGTTAGAGAGGGCAGGTAATAATGAGGAGTCGCTGATACTCGCCATCCGCCGAGTCCTTGGTAAATGATTGATCAAGATAACGCAGAAGAATTGGAAGGGCATCTGAGCCGCAGGTAGCCAAGGACTCTACAAGAGAAGGATCGGCGCGCAGACTTTCGATATTATTCTCGATTTGCTGCACACTACATCGATCTGGTCGCGCTAGAGCTGGTTGTGAAATAGATAAAGATTCGTCTGTCAAAATCCCCAAAGTAGCTAATAATACAACTCCGTGCTTTGATAGCCCGCGAATCATCCTAAATACCCTTTCGGAAAGTACTCGCCTACATCAAGCCAATGGAATGAGAATTAAATAACTTCAACAATTGTAGAGTCTCGGATCGCCCTCCTCACGAAGTGGGGCGAAGCCCTCGCCAAACCTTCTACCAAAGGAGAAGGGGTCTAGAGTCTGGTTCCCTCTCCTTGGGGAGAGGGCTAGGGTGAGGGTGAAATTTCGGAGTTATTTAATCCACGATCCATGTTTATTTTATTTATGCGTTTATTTTATTTATGCGAAAAATTTGTATGCAGGGAGTTTACTTGCTAAAGATACGCATGTCTTACTCTTTGGCATTTTTTTAAAAATTGACAGAATCCTGTCTTCATCATGCAATAAATAAAGAATTTATGCTATTTGAGCCTTGCATCCTGTGGGGCACAACAAAAGGCAATTCTACAGATAAATCCAGAGGGCTAACAATACTGGAAAGCGACGTGATACGGAAACGGTCATGCGTCGTTTGGAGGGGGGCGATTGGAAAAGTGCCAGCACTGGTAACTCGTTGGTCGCCTACCCTACCTCAAGCACGGTTTTGAAGACCAGCGGGGCCAGTGACAGCCTCGCTGAGTTTAATCAACGCTCCAAATTTCAGCCAGCGACGGCACGAATACCTCAACGCCTGCGACGATCGGGTATGGCTACTATGTGCCGCCTCTAGTCACAATTTGCCGGGATAGTGGGTTGACTGTGCCAGACTTGCGTCCTGGAGGGCAATATTACGTGGGTTTTGATTGGGGTAACGATGAGCCATCGGTGATCGCTAACGGAAATGGGATCGCTCGATTTGAAAATGTTGACTTCCCTGAGCCATATACTTCCGATGGCGCTCGTCGGGCCGTCATCTTCTTCATTGATCCTGAACACCCCTGGATAGAAACAGTGGTTCAGGCACCTTATTTGGCAGAAATCCCAGGCTGTTGATCATTTCTCACTTCCCCCTAGAACTTGTGCCATCTGAGATCGATCTCAGCTTCGCTCACATAGCCTTCCAGTTTCGAGGTTTTCTCATCTTTCAGGAAGTTGGGGCGACCTTCACAAACCTAGAAGGAACCGATGACTGTGATGCAAGGTAAGGATCGATCGCTTGCCTTAAAACCCGAAAATTTCTGAGAGTCTTATAGCGAAATATCACAATCCAGCCTTTTTATTAATAAGTGTTGCAGTGACTTGATCCCTTTGCTAGGGTATGCAGGTCGAATGATTACGGGTTAATTCTTGCAGCTAGGAGTTGTGTTTCATGCTTTACATCTTTGACTCTAACCCCATCCCCTGAATCCCTGAAGTGCGCTATGGGACTGGAAAGCAGCAGGCATAGATAGGTCGATTGAGCGATCGTTGCGCCAATTCAGTCCCCCCAAAGACTTTCCTCAGCTTTTTTGCACCCTCATCCGTTCAGCAAAGGCTGAGAACACTCGAACACCTCAGCATCGGAGGCTTTAACATGAATATTCAGGGAAAGACCGTTCTCATTACGGGAGCTTCTCGTGGCATCGGACGAGAGATCGCGCTGGAGTTTGCCAAACAGGGCGCACAGCGCATCATTTTAGTCGCCAGGACTCATTCACGCTTGATGGAAGTCGCCACCGAAATCACGGCTCTGGGTGCCGAAGCGGTTCCTCTGGCATTAGACTTGACCCAACCTGTCGAGGTCAACATTAAGGTCGCTCAAACGTGGCGAGATTATGGGCCGGTTCATCTCCTGGTCAACTGTGCCGGGGTCGCTCATCAAGTCCCCTTCTTACAATCTCAACTGCCTCACATCCAAGAAGAGATGGCGATTAATCTAATGGGCATGTACACCATGACTCGGTTGATTGCGAGACGCATGGCCGTACAGCGACAAGGCACGATCGTCAATGTCTCTAGCCTGATGGGGAAAATTGCCGCTCCGACGATGGCCACTTATTCAGCCACTAAGTTTGCCATTCTGGGGTTTACTCAAGCCCTGCGAAGTGAGCTATCGGATCACAATATCCGGGTGATTGCCCTTTTGCCTTCTCTCACCGATACAGACATGGTGAAGAACTTTCAGTGGTTTCGATGGGTGGTGCCGACGACTCCGCAAAAGGTGGCTCAATCTCTCGTGATGGGGCTGCAAAAGGAATCGCCGGAGATTTTAGTGGGCTGGCAAAGCCAGCTTGCTGTGTGGGGAAATCGTTTTATCCCTGGTCTGATGGAGAAGGTTTCAAAATTAGCGGCTCCTTTGCCCCAAGATCAAAGCCTTGAAAGGCTCAGAGAAGCTGGAGCCAACTCACGTTAGAGCAGTCTGTTAAAGTCTCTCAAATCAAGGGCTATTTTCACTCCTCACCCGCCCCTAGAACGAGTCGCTTGATTGGAGCCGTTACGATTGCTTGACGCAAGTAGTTTGAGCATCGGAAGTGTTTCGAGAAGATCAGTTTGCGTCAGACGATCCAGCGTGGGAGATGGAATTGAGGGCAGTTGGTGAGACAGTTGTTGAGTACTCGGACGCGATCCAGTTGCACTCTTCGCGCTAACGGTCGTGTTCATCGGACGCAGACAAGCTCTGCAAATCAGTAAAGAAGGCTGATACGTTCCGCTGCAACACGGTTGTTAGATCGCTGACTAGAGAATTGCTAGTAGAAGCTTAGATGAAAATAGAATCTTACAATACTTTGACGCGATCGGGGAATATGATCGAGCCAACCGACTGATCAAAGCTTTGTGGGAAGGAGAGTCTAGGGATCTGTCTAGATGCGTCTGAAATCGTGCCCTACAGCGATCAAACAGGCTTCGATGTGTATCTAAACTTGCGCGATCGTAAAAGCCGGGGGCAAGCCTTCATCGATGGGCTGAACCACCAGGGCAATGAGTTTTCTGTGCTATGCGGCTGTATTAAGGATCTGAAATTTGAATACGATCGCCTCAACCCGCATCGAGTCAAAACAGCGATGGTGTTCCGCAAACCTACTAAAACCGACTCGAAAGCAACGACCGAGAAACTCTGGATTCCCGCAGAAGAATTTGCGGCAAAAGTGCCAAAACTGCTCAAGAAGCCAATGACGCGAGTGATGGGGTCAACTGGCGAAGGCAAAGGAATTTTCGTCAACCTACTGCTGGCAATCGAGGCAAACCAGGCAGTTTCCACCTTTACGCGGCTGCATGACCCAATGGACGATTCCGCAGAGGATCGCTGGAGCATCCCCAAAGCCTCCAAAGGAATAGCCGAAAGCCATAAAGCTGTAAAAGCCTTTGTTGCAGAGTTCGATCGTCGAGTAGAAAACGGCATTGCCCAACCAAAATCGCTCGACGTTTTCGATGAAATTGACCTTCTGGCAAATCGCGACAGCACCGTGAATAAATTGTTATTGAATTGCGCCAAAGGAATGCGGCACAACGGCATGAGAGCGATCGTGACAGGGCAATCTCCCAGTGTGGGAAAAAAGGGGCTGGAATGGGCGATCGTGACAGGGCAATCTCCCAGTGTGGGAAAAAAGGGGCTGGAATGGGCAGATACAGCACCTTGCAAATAGATGAAGTACAAAAACAAGTGATTGAAACTTTCGG
>NZ_JBJPHS010000066.1:30671-37453 GCF_052939495.1 Phormidesmis sp. 146-12
ACAGGATCTCTTGCCAATTTAACTGTGCTTCACTAACTAGAAATCTGCTGTATGGACAACTTCAATGCCATTTATTTCGGCACTGCTACACCGCGATCGACAAAACACTCACACTAGAATCCAAGTCTGAGGCATTGAGAAAAGAGTACGAAAAGCTTAAAGAGTACTGCAATCGACAAAATGAAGAACTGGGTTTAGACGGTTGGAATGAGTACCGAACGGGCTTAATTGTGACCCAGGGCAAAGCTTACTTTTTTGAGCTTCCGAATGCGGATTCAATTCCTTGTGATTGGTCAAAGCTGATTGAAAAATCAGCCGAGATCGCTGCTCACCTTGAAGCTAAAACAAACTCTAAGCAATCTCTTTTAGAGTGTCCTGAATGCGGTTCAAACAACTTGAGAAACAAAGGAAAGACCAAAGACGGTAACAGTAACTACATGAAGTGTGGAAGCTGTGAACATAATTTCAAAGCCAGTTTGTAGTGTCTTTAAGTTTAGGCAAAGAGTTTGGCAGCGTTGGGCGATCGCCCAACGCTTTCTCAGAACTTCCAGCACGTAATGCTTTCAAAAGTAGGCAAAAAGTGGGCATTTCCTCATGCCGGTCAAGTAGGCAGTGCCCAATCATGTTAAGAAACGCTTGTCGATTACTGTTAGGAGAAATGATCACGATGTACGGAACCCGCAACTCATCCATCAAAATCATGCTGTTGAGCTTTTTAGCAGGTTGGACGTTTGGAACCTTCTTCAACGTCATTCCTAAATCTTCACTTCCCTGGGAACCAACTCAATCAACTAACCTGAGAAAAGGGTAGGCAATGCTTAATTTCTTGCGCGTCTTCTTCTACCCATCCATCTCGATGTATGAGCGTCATAAACTACCAAAAGGACCCAGCATTTATTACTTGAGGCTGGGTAGAAAAATTGAGTATATTGGGCAGTCTGCCAGCTTGAAACATCAGTGGACAAACGAAGGTGATTGGAAGCACGGGCATGATGATTCTCCAGAGCGAAGGCTATCGATCGCAAGTCGAACCGAGTCGAACGATCGTATACATTCACGCGCTGGCAACTGCGCCCTGGAATCGAATCACAAACCCGGATCCCAATGGATTTCGTGCGGTGGGGCGAATTTTGTTCAAATTTGCTCAATATCGCAGCGAGGAGTTAGGCTATGGCGGACTGGTCGGCTTACATTCGCTACCCAGGTCAGAGCCGTTCTATCGGAAAATGGGGATGCTCGATGGGGGTACGGATGCAGAGCGCGGAGACTTAACGTATTTTGAGTGGTATCGCCGTCGTCCTTCGTTGCTCGAAGCGATGGGCATTGAGATCGACACAGAAACCGAGGAACAAGCCGAATAAATCGCAGCAGGAGACGTGAATGAAATTTACAGTGACCGAAGCAGAAGCCCGACAAATGGCGCAGTTTGAGGAAGAAGTAAACTGTGATATCAGTGCGGGTTCAGATTGGGGCAGTGATTTTGATCAAGTTCTAGAGTTAGTGCTGACCCAGATCGATAACGCAAAGCTAACTGAGTTGATATCTGAGCAACTTGGTCAAGTGCTGTCGCTAGAGGAAGTCAAAGAATTAGTTGCGAGTTTTCAAAGCCAAGTGCGTGAAAAAGTGGCTGAAAAGCGACTGGTTGATCGCCAGCGCTGATTCGGTAAAGCAACGACGATCGCGTTCTTAACACTTCATGCCTGACTCCATAAAATTCCCCAAAGCACTGTACGTAAGAACTGTAGAGAAAAATCGTTGTTTGCTTCCAGCGCCTCATGAAAATTGCTCGGAATTCACGGCATTGCCCATACCTTTCTCACTGCTCAGATTGAGCGCGAGTGCCTGTTCGCCCTGCAAGGTGGACTTGAAGAAGCAGGCTTTCTACACATCCAACCTGACGAGTTGGGTATTGCCCATAGTCCGCGGTGTCCCGTCCCGAAGGAATGCGCTCCGGCACACTTCCCCGACTGAGCGCCGCAGATGTTCAGGATAAATGGGAAGAAGCGATGCTGCTCGCTTGGTGGCGTGAAGCCGCGAAACTCTCACAGATCAATTGCAGCGAAGCTGACCCTTCAGGCGAAGACCAGACGGTTCAAGGTTTCTCGGTTGACTAGTTCGGCATTAAACGAACTGCATTCCTCGAAGAGGCTGGCATTTTGTGAAGCTGATTGAATCCTCATCCAGGAATCCTGCAATCATCATTTCAAGAACGCCTTCGATCGGCTGATCGACTTGAGCAGCGTAAGCCTTTAATCCAAGTTGAATTTTCTCAGGCAGGCTGCTGTTCAGGATCGGTTGAGCAGCTTCGGGACTTAAAGATTCTGAGGTGCTTGCATGGCTCTTGTTCCAACGTTCGTTTGCCCAGTTTGACGATCGCGATTTTTACTGAGCCGTCTCTTGAAAGTTTGGTTTCCTACCGAAATCGATCCCTACAGGATTGCAGCCCACAAAACTAACCGAATCCTCATCCAGATAGCCTGCAATTGCCATTTCGATCACAGCCTCGATCGGATACTCCAGTTGAGCCGCACAGGTCATTAGCCCTAATTTGATCTTCTCTGGTAAAGCATAGAGGAAGGTTTGGGCGGCTTCAGGTGAAAGATGCTCGGTGTGCATGAGTGACACGATGAGACTTATCTTATTTTTGAGAAGTAAACCGTCGGATAGTTTCGATCGGCAACTTGTAATACTGAGCGATCTCCTCGACGGTCATTCCTCTATCAATGAGTAGAGGCACCGTCATCGCAAGTATTTCATCCTGCTTCTCTTCCTGAGCCTCTTGGTACACACGGGTTTGTTTTAGATCGCTCAGTCTCAACATCTTGCCAATCTCCTGACTGTTTAGCTTTGGAAACTTGTAGACGAAGATCGTCTCTACCAATTCTATGAAATTTTGCTGGATAGTTACATCCGTAAGCTCTTGACGAGTTCGCTCAATTAACGCCCGTCCTTTCGCTGGAGCTTGTTTCTGGGGAGTTCCAATGAGTTGCAGAAGCCCTAATCCGAGAGAGCGATCACCCACATCCATCGGCAACTTATTCAAATAAATGCGCTGCAACCTGGGACTGTTCTCATACTCCGCATAGTGGCGCGGCAGCCCTGGATCAAATCGCTTTTCGGTGAAAATCACCACCCCCCGCCAATCATTTCTATCCATTACGCAAAAGTGTGTAGAAGGATTGCTGTGAAGGAGATGTGGGGTTTATTTGTGTCAGACTGAGAAAACGACTACTCACTGTGAGGAAAAACCGATGCGGGATTGGGTGAGCTAAGAGATCGATTCACAAGCGTTTGGAGATTTGCGGCATAGTAAACGATTGTGTGAAACCGTGCGAGTGCTGAGTGAGCATCCGAGCGCAAGTGTGCCGCAGGTAAGTCAAAGTACGAGTGCGAGTCAAAGTATCTATCGATTCTGGGCAAACCCGCAAGTGCAGCCTTCTCAAATTCTGTTGAGTCACCGCAGTAGCGTGGTGAAACGGGCGACTCAAGCGGGCGTGGTGCTGGCGATACAGGACACAACGGATTTAGACTTTCATCGATTGAAGCAGACGACGGGATTAGGCTTCATCCACCAGGGCACGAATCAAGGCATCAAGGTGCATAGCTGCTTCGGAGTCAGTGGCAGGGGTGAGCCGCTCGGACTGTTGCATCAATACACTTGGACGCGCAGTGAGCGCAGTGGCAAGCGAGGAGAACGCAAGCAGAAAGCCACCTGCGACAAAGAAAGCCAGCGCTGGCTCGATACTTTGAGTGCTGCCGAGCGCGAGGTGGACGCAGCGGTGCAGATGATTCATGTGGGCGACCGAGAAGCCGACATCTACGACTTATTTGTGCTGCCACGACGCGCAAAGAGCGAGTTGCTGATCCGGGCGGAACACAATCGCCGTGTGCAGCATGAGCTTGGCTATCTGATTCCCACGGTGGAGCAGGCTCCGGTACTCGGACAGCAAGCGATTGAGGTAGGGCGCAACCCTAGCCAAGTTGCCCGGAGTACAACTTTAAGCCTGCGGGCAATGCAGGTGACCATTGACGTGCCGCGGCAACACAAGCAGCCCAAGCAGTGTCAACCCGTGACGCTCAATGCTTTGCTGGTCGAAGAATGTACACCGCCTGCCGAGGGGCAACCGATTCACTGGTTGTTGCTCACGACACTGCCTATCGACACGTTGGAGCAAGCCTGGCAATGTGTGCGGTGGTATAGTTTACGCTGGTTAATTGAGCGGTTTCATTTCACGCTCAAAAGTGGCTGTCGCCTTGAACAGTTGCAACTCGAAACCAAAGAGCGATTGTTGAATGCCTTAGCAACCTACTCGATTGTGGCATGGCGCTTGATGGGGTTGACCTATCGCGCTCGACTCACCCCAGATGAATCGTGTGAAACGGTGCTGCAACCGCACGAGTGGCGACTGTTGCGGCGCAGGTTTGAACCCAAAAACTGCTCGAAAAAACCACCCACGTTACGCCAGGTCGTGCGCTGGATTGCCCAACTCGGCGGCTTTCTGGCTCGTAAGCACGATGGAGAACCAGGATTGAAAACGCTTTGGCGAGGACTAGGAAAGTTCCATGATTTGCTCGAAGGCGCGCAACTGGCGACTCATGCCTAAGCCCTGTCTGCGTTCTACCGACTTCTGCCTAATGGATAGATCTTTTCAGAGACAGGCTTAACCGCTTCTGCGGGTGTGTCCTTCAACAAGTTTTTAGCAAAGATGGCATCGGGGATGAATAAGCCCAATGGACTGACGGTGATCTTGCCTGAACAAGCTGAGTCGTTTGTGGAGTCTTTAGCGATCGAGAAGTTTCACGGCATTGGGAAGGTCAGCACCGCCAGGATGCACGAATTGAACATTCACACGGGAGCCGACTTAAAAGAGCGGTCTGAATCTGAATTGGTGCAGCAGTTTGGTAAGGTTGGACACTACTACTTCAAGATTGCCAGGGCACAGGACGATCGACAGGTTGAGGCAAATCGAATCCGTAAATCAGTGGGCGCAGAGACTTCCTATGCTCAGGATTTGAGTGATAGAGCGGTGATGCTGCATGAACTCGAAACGATTGCAGAGACAGTATATCAACGCCTGGAGCGTCATCAGACGGGAGGACGAACGATTACGCTGAAGGTGAAGTTTGCCAACTACCAGCAGATTACGCGCAGCCGGACGGTGATGAGGGCGATCGGGGATGTGGCAACGATCGTTTCCCTAGCGCAGACGTTGTTTGAAGCGGTGGAGTTGGAGGGGCGAAGTGTGAGACTGTTGGGGATCTCGCTGTCTAATCTGGGAGGTGAGGAGCGATCTCTTGGAGCATTGCAGCCAGAATCGTTGGTACAGTTGGCGTTATTCTAGCTGTGGAGTTGTTCAATGTCAGATACTCAACCTCACCTCACACCTACAGAACTGTATGAATGGCAGCGAAGCCTTGAGGAGGCGAATCGACACAATATTTTTTGTCACTGTCGAGAGTGCGATTACGAGTGGGTCGCGTCCAAACCTGAAGCCTGTGTTTGTGGCAGCAAAAGGGTGGAGTATATTGCGTGTTGGCAGTTTCCAGATGGTTAAGAAGGTCGGCAGGAGTAGGCTTTTTGGGTTTCGTGGCGTGATTTGGCACTTATCCCAAACCAATCCAGATAGGATAGGGAATCTTAAGCAAAAGTAAGGCAACGGAGTAAAAGTTAAACCATGAACTTCATTCAAGAACTTGAAGCGGCAACACAAGCACTTCTGAACAACGGAGTCAAAGAACTCAAGGAGCTAGAGGAACAGCAGCAACGTCAAACTCAAATTGCTGAAATAGCGAAAGACATTCGGCAAAAGCTTGAGCCATTACTGAAACAGGTTGAAAATTTAATTAGCCAGTTTGCTCAAAAAGAAGTCAGCAATAGTCTCACAGTTAAGCAACTGGAACAGCAAAGAGATCTCTTAAAGGAACAGATTGAACAGGCAGATTCCCTGGCAGAGATTGAAATTGACGAAGCGCTATTGAGAGAAGAGGAAAAAAATCTAGCCAAGCAAGAAGCCGCAGAATTGAGAAAATGGCGAGTACAGCTTAAGCAAGATCTGCTGGAGTTGATTGAGGAACAAGGCGATTTCTACGATGCGACTGACTTGATGATCGCCGTTAAAGGGCATCTCGAAGATCTCAAACAAATTGGGGCATTAGAAGAAGTCGTGGATCGCTTAATTAAGCAAATTAATCGCTACGATCGCAAGAACAGCGACTCCAACAACCCGACCGCGAAAGTGCGGGATAGCTACGAAAGTACGGTGAACTTTATCGCAGAAATTGCCCACAAAAATCGGCAGAATGCGAATTATGTTCAGCGGACAGAATTTACATCGAAACGAGAGAAACCGACAGGACAAACCGTTAGCTATAAAGGTCTCAGTGGAAAGGTTGTGATTATTGGAGGACACGATCGCTTAGAGACAGCCGTTCGCACTCGTCTACGGTCGTCCAGCGTTGAACTAATTTGGGCAACCGCTCAATCAGGGTCAGCTATCTGGGAACAGGTTGAAACGCAAGTTCAGAGCGCCGACCTGGTAATTGTGATGACGGGTTACAGTTCGCATACGATCACGCAGCATGTTCTGCAAAATAAGGGAGAGAAGAAACCCATTTACATTACAACGACGGGGATGACCCGCTTGATTGAAGCGATCGAAGTCGGACTGAAATCTCAACGACTTTCACAGCAGCTTGGAAGACCGAAAAGTGCGTAATGACGTTCTCGTAGCAATCAGGTTAAACTCAGCGGAGCAGTCACCCACTCCGCTGGTCTTCAAAAC